>VBOW01000025.1 GCA_005893275.1 Candidatus Eisenbacteria bacterium
AGAGCCCCTGCGCGAGAGCCCAAAGAACCGACTCCCGTCCCGGGGCGGCGACAAGCTGCATCCCGACCGGGAGCGCGCCCACCTTGCCGACAGGCACGGCGAGAACCGGCACCCCCGCCAGGTTGAACGGAGCGGTGAGGCGCGTCATCAAGGTCCCCAGCACCGCGCCCTCGCGATCTCCGATCACCGTGGCAGGAACGGGCGACGTGGGGACCGCGAGCACCGCATCGGCCCCGAGTAGCCGCGTGAGGTACGCGGTCCAGTCGCGCTGCACGTCCCGGGCGCGGGCGTAGTCCACCCCGCGGTGCTTGAAGCCGGTGCTCATGCGCTCCGCCACCGATGCGCCGAACCAGTCCGGATGCTCCTTGAGCTGCTCCTCGTGGAGCGCGGCCGCGTCGCAGAAGAGGATCACCGTGTTCGCGTCCAACACGGCCTCCACGCCGGCGACCTCGACCGACTCCGTCTTCCCTAGCCGCGAGGCTGCCGCGCGCACAAGGTCCGTGATCGCACCGTCGACATCGTCGAAAAAGAAGCTCCTCGGGAGAAGAATCTTCGGGCGTGCAATCGTGCGGCGGCGAAAATCGGAGATCGCTTCGAGCAGGAGAAACGCGTCCTCGACCGAGCCCGCCATCGGACCCGCGTGATCGAGCGAGCGCGAAAGCGGCGTGACGCCGCCCAGGCTCACGAGCCCATACGTCGGCTTGAGCCCGACCACCCCGCACAGGGCGGCCGGGATGCGGATCGATCCGCCCGTGTCGGTTCCCAGCGCCAGGACCGTGAGCCCCGCGGCGAGCGCTGCCCCCGACCCACCGGACGACCCTCCCGGGATCCGTTCCGTATCGTGTGGGTTCCGCGTGGGACCGAAGTGGGGATTGTTGGTGCTGACGCCGAACGCCCATTCGTGAACCGCGGTCTTCCCTAAGAGGACGGCCCCCGCCGCGCGGAGCCGACCCACCACCTCAGAATCGCCACGGGCCGGGGGCGGATGAAAACCAGGGTGCGCGCCCGCCGTCGTGACATGCCCCGCCACATCGAAGAGATCCTTGACCGCGATCGGAACGCCGTGGAGCGGGCCGCGGTCCAGGCCCTCGCGCAGCTCTCGCGTCGCTCTCGCGGCCGACTCCCGCGCCTCGGATGCGAAGACTTCGTAGAAGGCGTTGAGCCGCGGATTCTCTCGCTCGATCCGCTCGAGGAGATCCCCGGTCAGCTGCTCGGGCGTGAGGGAGCCGTCTCGGAATTTTCGGCCGGCCAAGGCGGCCGTGATCGCCACGCTGCTCCGTGTGCCCGTCAAGCTCCCGGGGGATCCCAACTCGGACCTCAGCGCGACGCCGCCTGACGCTTCGCTTGCTCCTGCAGATCGTCGCTCGCGTATATCGCGACCTCGACGCGGCGATTTCGCCGTCTGCCCGCGTCCGTCTCGTTGGTCGCGACCGGCTCGCGTTCCCCGCGTCCCCGGGCATCGACCCGGGTCCTGACTCCCCGGGATTCCAGGTAGCGGGCCGCCGACTCGGCGCGTCTCTGCGAGAGGTCCTGGTTGTAGGAGTCCGTCCCGACCGCGTCGGTGTGCCCCACGATCATCAGGTCCGTGTCGGGATACTTGTCGATGCTTCGTGCAAGCTCGTTCAAGTTGGCGCGGGCATTCCCCCGGACCACATCCGAGTCGAAATCGAACAAGAGCCCGGAGGCAAACGTGACCTGAATCCCCTCCCCCACGCGCTCGACGACCGCTCCCGGGATGTTCTGCTTGAGCTCCCTCGCTTGCCGATCCATCCGATGCCCGATGATCGCCCCCGCCACTCCTCCCACCGCCGCTCCGATGATGGCGCCCCGCGCGGTCGACCCGGTCTGCTTGCCGATCACGGCGCCCGCAGCGCTCCCGGCCGCGGCGCCGATGATCGCGCCTTTTTGCTCCTTGCTCATCGAAGAGCACGCGGGCACCCCGGCCAGGATCAGCGCGGCAAGCAGGATCCGCGGGCCACTGGAAATCGAATGATGTCGCATGTTCTCCTCCCGTTCGTCCGTGCCTCTCCACCCCCGACAACATGCATGGTAAGCCAGATGCTAGACTCCCCGCCACCCATGACCTTCCCCGGAATCATTCTCTATGCCCTGATTGCGCTCGTGCCGGCCGTTTTCTATCGTGGAACGACCGAGGTCTTCGAGTTTCCCAAGACCGAGCTCCTCGCAACGGGCGCCCTCATCCTGAGCGGAATCTACGCGGCGGGCCAGGTCGCGCGCGCCCGGGCCGCGGGCGCTCGGGCATGGCTCGCGGCGCTGCCCGAGCGTGCCGTAGCCCGCGCCAGGCGCGATCCACTCGGCGCGGCGATCTCCCTTTTCCTCCTGTCCGCCGTTCTCTCGGCGGTCGTATCCATTCGTCGTGACGTGAGCCTCTTCGGGGCTCATGAGAGCGAGGCGGGCCTCAAGACGGCATTCGCTACGGCGGTGGTCTACTTCGCTTCCCGGTCGCTCGGCACCGACGCGCGGCACCTCGACCGGATCGCGGGCGCGGCGGCGGCGGCGCTCGCGATCGCGGTGTCGTACGCGCTCCTCCAGCTCATCGGGCTCGATCCCTTCGAGTGGACCCGCAGCGCGACGCTCGGCGGTCTTCGCCGCGCGCCGGGAACGCTCGGCCACGCGAATCACCTCGGCGCGTGGATCGCGATGACCCTTCCCCTCCTCGCGTGGCTCATCTCTCGGGGGAAATCGTGGAGCGGACGGCTCCCCTGGATCGTGCTCGGGGTCGCATCTCTCCCGGTTCTGGCCGCCACGCTGTCGCGGGGATCCTGGGTCGCGTGCGCCGCGGGGGGGGTGGCCTCCGCGGTCGTCGCCTGGGCGGCGCGCCGGAAAGGGGCCAAGGGGGGCCGATGGCGCCTCGTTTTCGTGGCGGTCGCGCTCGGGGCCGCCGCATTCATGGCGCCGCTCTTGACCCCGCTTCGCCCGGAGCTTCTCCTTCGTTTTCGCCAGATCACGGACGTGAGAGCCCCCTCGACCCAGTCGCGGGTTCACCTCTGGCGTGCGGGCATCCGGATGGCGGCGGATCATCCGGTCCTCGGCGTGGGCACGGACGCCTACCTCGCGGCCTTTCCCCGCTATCGCACTCCCGAGTACTGGCGGATCGAGTGGAACGGGCTTTCGGCCAAAGCCCATAACGAGCTGATTCAGATCGCGGCGACCCAGGGACTCCTGGGGCTCTTCGGGTGCTCTCTCGTGATCCTCCTCGCGGGCCGGGCCGTCCTGCGTGCCTCGCGTCACCCCGACGCGACGATCCGGTCGGGAGCGGCCGCGGCGGCGGGAACGCTCGTCGCCTTTGCCGTACAGGATCTCGCCAGCTTCACCGTGTCTTCGACGGGAGTCCTGGCGGCCGCGGTGGCGGGATGGGCGTCGGGAAACGCCGGGGTCCCGGCGCAGGATCCCTCGTCGCGGGACGCCCGAGGCGCGCCGGCCCATGCGATCGGTCTCGGTGCCGCCGCGGCTGTCTGGGCGTTCCTCGTGCTCTTTCCGTGGCTCGCAGACACCGCCGCGGCTCCCGGGATGCGGTTCCCGATGGCGTCGCCGGAACGCGCCGGGACTCTGCGCCGTGCCGCGTCCCTCGCGCCGTGGGACGGCCGCTACGCGACGGAGCTGGGCCGCACGCTCTTGGCTCAGGCCTTTGCCGTTCCGGACTCAACCCAGCGGCAGGAAGGGCTTGCGCTCGCCTGCGCGGCGCTGGAGCGCGCGGCCCAGATCGCGCCGCGAGAGGGAGAGCTTCACGCCCTCCTCGCGCGCACCATTGCGGCGCAAGCGCCTGCCTCCGACGACGGCCCCCACCTCGACCGCGTGCGCTCAGAATTCGCCAGAGCGATCGCGCTCGAGCCCGAGAACGCGAACGTGCTCGAGCTGGCCGCGCAGGGCTATCTCGACCTGGGCCTCACGGGGGAGGCGCGCGCGGCGGCCCTGCGGTGCGCGGCGCTCTTCCCGGACTACGCCATGCCGATCTCGGATCTGGGAGTCGCCTCGCTCCTCGAGGGGCGGCCGGATGCGGCCGCAGATACCCTGACGCTTGCTCTTCAGCGGAACTGGCATGGAGAGGAAGGGGCGGCGATGGCCGCGAAGAGCAACTACGTCGCGGCCCTGCGTGAGCTGAGATTGCGGGATCTCATGAAAGGGAAGAAGAGGTGAGACCCACGCGGTCCGAGTCCCGCCACGGGAGGTCAGTGCACCGACGTGGATTCGGTCGTGTCCGAGTCGATGAGCTGGCGGATCCGTTCGCGGGAAAGCCCGAACTGCTCCCCCGCCTCGGCGAGGGTGTGCATCTTGTCATCGTAGAACCCGTAGCGCAGACGAAGGATCGCCTCTTCACGCCCGGAGAGCCGCTTCAGAAGCTCGTCGAGGTGCTGGTTTCGCATTTGCATCTCGACCATCTGGTCGATCGAAGGCTGCTGCTCGAGGGCCTCGCTGTCGATCAGGCCGTGGTACGCATCGCCACCCAAATCGACGTCGAGCGTGCGGATCGCGTGGATGAGCGTCCGCAGACGGTTCGCGCGCGTGCTCGGGAGCCCCAGCTCCCGGGCGATCTCGAGCACTTCGGGCCGGCGGTGGAGCTCCCTCTCGAGCCTGCGCTCCGTCGCGACGTACCGGCGCACCATCTGGAGGACGTGGATCGGGATCCGCACCGTTCGCGCCTGGTTCGCCACACCCCGCGCGAGCGCCTGCCGGATCCACCAGGTCGCGTACGTGCTGAAATGGACGCCGCGGTCCACGTCGTACCGGTCCACGGCGGCGATGAGCCCGACGTTTCCCTCTTCGATGAGATCCAGGAATTCCACCCCGCGGTTGCGATAGCTCCTCGCGATGGAAACGACGAGCCTGAGGTAGGCGAGGATGAGCGCCTTCCGCGCGTTTTCGTCCCCTCCGCGCATCGCGGTCCAGAGCTCCTGCTCGTTCTCCCGGCGGAGAAGGGGGTAGCGCTGGATCTCGGTCAGGTAGCGGCGTTCGATGTCGGTGATCGAGTGATCGACGCTGGGCACGGGATCGGGATCGGACCCCGGGTCCACGCTGTCTTCGGGAAAACGGACGCCCCGGAGGCGGGCCTCGGCGAGGAAGGTGTCGAACGCGACCGGGTCGAAGTCGGGCGCGTGGAGGAGCGTGTCGATCTCCTCCGCCTCGAGCGAGCCCCGTTCCAGGCCACGCCGCATCGCCGCGGTGAGATCCGCTACAAATCCGTCCATCTCCTCTCGCATATTCCTCTCACATCCATCTCACATCGGTAGAATCGTGAACCGCGTCATCCCCCGCGGCTCGCCCCACTTCTCCGTGACGCGCTCCACCCGCGCGGCTGGGGGGCCCGTCCGCAACGCTAGCAAGAGTCGGTCCAGCAGTTCCCTTGGACCCTCCGCCTCGACCCGTACGGACCCGTCGCGGCAGTTCTTCACGGATCCCGAGATCCCCAGGTCCTGCGCCACCCCATAGACGAAGGCGCGAAACCCGACCCCTTGGACCCGCCCATGCATGTGAGCGACCAGGCGCCCATGGCTCGATTGCATCATGGGAAAAGGGTCGAGTCGAGCCCCATTGGACCCGGAGTCAGATGAGCAGTCACGTGGATATCGGGGCGAGAGGATTTGAACCTCCGACCCCCTGGTCCCGAACCAGGTGCTCTACCAGGCTGAGCCACGCCCCGACAAAGACTGCGTACACGCAGATCGAGGGACCGGGATTCCCTCGAGACGAGTCTACCAACGCGCCCTTCGGCGGGTCAACCCGGCTCCCCCGCGGACCAGCCCTCGCGTCCGATCAGAGGAACGAACGTGCAGGAACAGAGCACCTGCTCCTTGAGCCCTTCCTCCGCGCGGGTGACCCGAACGAGGCTCTGGTTCGAAGGGTCGCCGACGGGGACGATGCAGCATCCCCCGATCCGCATCTGCTCCTCGAGAAAGCTGGGGATCTTCGGCGCGCCCGCGGTCACGATCACGCGGTCGAAGGGGGCCATTTCGCGCCACCCCAGCGAGCCGTCGCCGATTCGGAAGACCACGTTCGTGTACCCCATGGCGGCGAGCCTCTCCCGGGCCGCGATCCCGATCTCGGGGATCCGTTCGATCGTGAAAACCCGGTCCGCCAATTCCGCCAGGATCGCGGTCTGATAGCCGGAGCCGGTGCCGATCTCGAGCACCTTCTCGTCCCCTTCGAGGCCGAGCGCCTGAGTCATGAGCGCGACCATGAACGGCTGAGAGATCGTCTGCTCCTGTCCGATCGGGAGCGCGTGATCGCTGTAGGCGCGGCCGGCGAACGCCGGATCGACGAAGAGATGGCGCGGCACGGCGGCCATGATCCGGAGCACGCGCGGCTCGTGGATCCCCCGCGCCCTGAGCTGTTCCTCCACCATGCGCCGGCGCGCGACCGCGTAATCAGGTTGTCCCGGCAAGCTTCAACCCCCACGACTCCATCTCGACGATGGCCTTGTAATCCGTCAGCTCGAGCATCAGCGGCGTCACCGACACGTACCCCTCGCTCACGGCGTTGAAATCGCTCAGCTCGTCCTGTTCCCAGGTGGGATCCTCACCGCCGATCCAATAGTAGAGCTTCCCGCGCGGGTCGGTCTTCTCCACGATGACGTCGTGGTACACCCGCTTGCCGAGTCTTGTAACTCGGATCCCCTTCATGTCGGCGCGCGGAATAGGCGGGATGTTCACGCTGACGCACATTCCCGCGTGCATGCCGTGCTCGAGCAGCGACTTCACCAGCTCGTACGCCACCCTGCCCGCCGGCTCGAAGTCGGCGCTATCCCAGCTCGCGAGCGAGATCGCGACGGAGGGAATTCCCAGGAACGTTCCCTCGATGGCCGCCGCGACCGTTCCGGAATAGCTCGTGTCGTTCCCCATGTTCGGCCCGTGGTTGATGCCGGAGACCACGAGGTTCGGCTTCTGCTTGAGGAAGCCGTGCACGCCGAGGAGCACGCAATCGGTCGGGGTCCCGTCCACGCTCAGGATCCCCTCCTCGACCTTCTTGATCCGGAGGGGCCGATGGAGCGTCAGCGCATGGCTCGCCGCGCTCTGCTCCCGGTCGGGGGCGATGACCGTGACGGTTCCGAGCGGCTGAAGCGATCGGGTGAGCGCGCGAAGGCCGTCGGCATGGATCCCGTCGTCGTTCGTGACGAGGATCTCCATCAGCGGATCCAATGCCGTAGGACGAGCCGGACGAATCGGATGGTGTCGCGAAAAGGATCGATGTGGCTTCCGGGGGCGTTGTAAAGCGTCGGGATGGGGGTCGACGTGATGTGGAACCCCTGACGGCCCGCGCCGATCAAGAACTCCGATTCGTAATCGAAGCGCTGGCTGATGGGCCGCACGGAGGCCAGGACCTCGGCGCGGATCGCGCGGTAGCCCGACTGGCTGTCCTGAATCTCCCTTCCGGCGAGGCGCGACACGAACCAGGTCGTGACCGTGTTGGTCGCCCGGCGGAGCCATGGCATTCCCGTCCGGTCCTTGTCCCGCGACCCGATCACGACGTCGGATCCATCGAGCCCCTGGAGCAGCTCCGCGGCGCAGGTAGGGTCATGCTGCCCATCCGCGTCCAGCGTGAGGACCGCCTCCGCTCCGCGGCGCAACGCCTCGTCGAATCCGGTTTGGAGCGCCGCGCCTTTTCCGCCGTTCACGTCGCGGCGGATCACCTCGGCGCCCGCGTCGCGGGCCCGGGCGGATGTGGCGTCGACGGAGCCGTCGTCCACGACGAGAACCGTGAGATGGGGGATCGCGCGCTTCAATCCCCGCACCACCTCGGCAATGGTCGCCTCGGCGTCACGCGCGGGGATCACGGCCATCGCGTTCACTATCCGGCCGCGCCGAAGCTCCGCGCGCCGCGCCATTCGAACCACTGCGTCGGATGCGCGCGAACGTGGGCGTCGAAAAATCGCTGGATCCTGGCCAGCCCCTGCGAAAGCTCGAGCCCGCCCTTCCCCGGATCGAGCGAAAACGGGGCGTCGAACTCGATCTCCAGCGCCCCATCCGCGGCGAACCTGGAAACCCCGGGAATCACGAGCGCCCCCGCGCGGCGCGCGAGGAGGAGCGGGCCACGGTCGATGGGCACGATGCCGTCGGTCCCCGGCTTCCGTCGCGGGCGGTCGACCAAGGCGGCGATCCACCCGCCGGTCTTGAGGGTCCGGAGCGCGGTCATGACCGGGTGGCTCGAGCAGAGCGTGCGCACGCCTCCGCGCGCCCGTTGCTCCACGAAGAAACGGTTTACCGCCGCCAGCCGGTGGGGCGCGGCAAGCGCCTCGACCCCGCCCAACTCCGCGGCGAGCCATCGAAGCGCGCGCTCCCACGGGCCGAAGTGACCGCTCACCAGCACGGTTCCCGTTCCCGAACGCCGCGCGGTGCGGAGCGCCGCGCGCGCCGGCTCGGAGAGGCGTACGCCCCTGCCATCCTCCCTCGGCTCGTGCGCGAGGAAGTCACCGACCGCCCGGGCGAATGCACGGTACGTTTGACGCGCGTCCGGAGGCGGGCCGTGCCGTTCTGCCTCGCTCCAGATCCACGCGAGATTTCGGCTCACGGCGCGCGCCCGGCGCGGATGCGCGAGCACGTAGAGGTCGGAGATCAGGTGGGCGAGCGGATCGACCGCGCGCTGCGGAAGCCGGCGGACCAGGAAGGAGGCCAGGCTATAGCCCAGGTCGGTCACGGATCGCCCTCGGATTCGGGGTCCAACGAGAACGCCCCGGGTTTCGGGGCCGCGGGGCGGGAACCAACAGATCCATTCAATGGTCGGGGCGACAGGATTTGAACCTGCGACCACCTCCACCCCAAGGAGGTGCGCTACCGGGCTGCGCTACGCCCCGACCTCAGGGGTTGATGGAGTTCGAGACGGGGGCATCCTACACGAATCGGCGCTCCTCGGACAAGGCGATTCGGAACGCCCGCCTCCCCGTCGGGACGACTCGGCGCCCTACTTCCTCGCGCGGGCGCGCGAGCCGTTCACGTCGCGATGCAGGATGGTGAGGAGCCCCTCCAGGTCGCGCCTCAGCGCCCGGAGCATCTCCTCGCGGTCCGTGCGGGTGAAGCTCAGCTCGATCTGCTCGCGGCTCCCTCGATCATCCAGCAGCTTCCTGCGCGCCCCGGCGATCGTGAAGCGCTGGTCATAGAGAAGCTGCTTCACCTGAAAGAGCGTCTCCACCTCGCGCTTCCGGTACATGCGCGCCCCGCCCCGGCCCTTCTTGGGCCGGAGCATCTTGAATTGGGTTTCCCAGTACCGGAGCACATGAGGCTTCACGCCGATCATGTCGCTGACCTCGCTGATGGAGTAGTAGAGCCGTCCGGTCGGAATCGATTTCACGCGGTCACCTCCTCGTCAGTGCTCGTGGTTCCGATTTGAGGTCCCGAGTCAGCAATTCCCGAATCGCCGCTTTGGCGCTCTTCCCATCGTAAAGAATCGCGCGGACCTGCTCCGCAATGGGAAGCTCCACGCCGTGCCGCCGGGCAAGGTCCACCGCGGCATGGGCCGTCCCCACTCCCTCCACGACCATCTTCGTCGCGGCGAGCGCCTCCTCGAGCTTCATTCCCTTTCCGATCGCTTCTCCCAGGCGTCGGTTCCGGCTGTGCCGGCTCATCGCGGTCGCGATCAGATCTCCCATCCCGGCGAGCCCCGAGAAAGTGCCCGGGCGCGCCCCGAGCGCCTCGCCGAGCCGCGCGATCTCGACGAGGCCGCGCGTGAGAAGAGCCCCCTTCGTGGAGTCGCCGAAGCCCAGGCCGTCGCAGATTCCGGCGGCGATCGCGACCACGTTCTTGAGCGCGGCCGCGATCTCGACCCCGACCACGTCGTCGTTCGTGTAGACCCGGAACCGTTCGGTCGAAAACACATCCTGGACCAGCGCGGCCGTGCCGGCGTCGCTCGAGGCCGCCACCACCGCCGTGGGCACCTGGCGCGATACCTCCTCGGCATGGCTCGGGCCCGCGAGGACCACGATGCTCCGGTGGAGATTCTGGGGCAGCACCTGGGCGAGCACCTCGCTCATTCGCAGGAGCGTCTTGGGCTCGAGCCCCTTGCTCCCCACCACGATCGCCCGCGCGTTCGCAACCTTGGGGCCCGCCCCCGCGAGGAGCGCGGTGGCGACCTCGCGCATCGCGCGCGATGGGGTGGCGAGCACGATGATGTCGGCCCCGTCCACCGCTTCTTGCGTGGAGGTCGTGATCGCCACGCCGCCCGGGATCGGGACCCCGGGGAGAAAGGTTGCGTTCTCGCGGGTGAGCCGCATCCGCTCGGCTTCCTCCGCTTCGTAGACCCAAAGACGCACCTCGTGCCCCTTGGAATCGAGAAGGATCGCAAGCGTTGTTCCCCAGCCCCCGCCCCCGAGCGTTCCGATCCTCACGAGACCCTCCCCTGCTTCCTATCCAAGATTGGCGGCTCGGTTCCCGAGAGGAGCCGCTCGATATTGGCCTTGTGGCGCACGATTACGAGGAGCGCCACCACCGCCGCGATCACGCTGAGCAGCACGCGGTGGGGGTCGCCCCGGAGAAGGAGCAGGACGAGGAACGGATACGCGAGCGCGGCGCCGATCGAGCCCACCGAAACCCTACGCGTAAGGAGCACGAGCAGGATCCAGAGCCCGAGGGCGAGGAGCGTGGGGGTGGGAGCGATCGCGAGAAAGACGCCGAGGCTCGCCGCGACACCGCGCCCGCCCCGGAAGCCGAGCCAGGGGGAAAACACGTGCCCCACGATCGCCGCCATGCCGCCCGCGATCTTCGCCACGAGGAGCGTATCCGGCGAGGCATCCCCGCCCGCGGCGCGGACCAGGAGGACCGGAATCAGCGCCGCGAGGAAGCCCTTCGCCGCGTCGAGCGCGAACACGAGGATTCCCCAGCGGGCCCCGAGAACGCGGTACGCGTTGGTCGCTCCGACATTCCGGCTGCCCGCCGTTCGCAGGTCGACGCCGCGGGCGCGACCGATCCAGAGGCCGGACGGAAGGCCGCCGAGGAGAAACCCGATCAGAGTGGAGGTCACGAGGAGTGGTATCGGCGTCTCCGCGCTACGGCGGGGGAAGGCCCGCCTATTGGCTCCGCTTCCAGTCGAGCACGATCGGAATCCCCTGGAAGCCGAAACGCTCCCTCAAACCACGCTCCAGGTAACTTACATAATTCTTGATCCGATATCGAGGATTGTTCACATACAAAGCGAAGGTGGGCGGTTTGGTGGAGGTCTGCGCCGCGTAATAGAACTTGAGGTGCTTTCCGGCCGGCGTGGCGGGCGGCCGGACGCGGTTCAGGATGTCGTGCACCGCCTTGTTGAGCTCGGGCGTGGGGATCAATCGAGAGTACTCGCGGTAGACCCGTTCGGAGGCGGGGAGAATCTTCGCGACGCCCGCGCCCGTCTTCGCAGACACGTAGAGGCGTGGGGCGTGCTCCAGGAAGGGGTACATCCGCGTGAATTCCTCCTCGATCGCCTCCCTCGTGGCGGACGGGTCCGAGACGAGATCCCACTTGTTGAAGACCACGACGATCGCTTTCGTACGCTCTTCCGCGAGCGACGCGAGGCGTGCCTCCTGCTTGGCCGGCTCCCGGGAGACATCCACCACCAGGACCACGATGTCGGCCCTGGAAATCGCGCGCAGCGCGCGGGTTATGCCGTAAAACTCGACGGGATCGTGCACTTTGGATTCGCGCCGCATGCCGGCCGTATCGACGAGCACATAGGTCCGGGAACCGTGCCGGATCGTGGTGTCGACGGCGTCCCGCGTGGTGCCTGGCGCCTCGTCCACGACCATCCGCTCCTGGCCCACGAGCCGATTCACGAGCGAGGATTTCCCGACGTTGGGACGGCCCACCACGGCGATTCGGACCGCGTCCGGATCGAGCGCCGCGGGCTCCGCTCCCGGCAGGGCCGAGGTGATGAGATCGAGGAGGTCCCCGGACATGCGACCGTGGAGCGCCGAGACGGGAACCGGATCGCCCAACCCCAGGGCATAGTACTCGGCCAGCTCCGCCTGGGGCCGGGAGGTGTCCACCTTGTTCACGACGAGCACCGCCGGCCGTCCGCGCTTGCGGATGCGATCGGCAACCTCGAGGTCCAGCGGCGTGACGCCCTCCTTCCAGTCCAGCACGAGGAGGGTGAGGTCCGCTTCATCGATCGCGTATTCCGTCTGCCTCATGATCTGACGTTGAATGGGCTGCGCGCTCAGGGGATCGATCCCGCCGGTATCCACGAGCAGAAACGTCCGGCCGTTCCACGTCGCCTCGGCGTAATGGCGATCCCGCGTCAAGCCGGGAAGCTCGTCGACGATGGCCTGGCGCTGACCCAGAATTCGGTTGAAGAGGGTGGATTTCCCGACGTTCGGGCGGCCTACGACGGCGACGATCGGCAGCATGGCCACGCTCAAGCGCGTGACGAATCGAAGCCGATCTGGATCGGAATTCCGAGCGCCTTTCCCAGATCGCTCCGGGTGCGATCGTCGAGGAAAAGCTCCTCTTCCTTGAGGCAGTTGGGAGGGAGAAGCACCCGGTCGAAGGGACCCCTCGCTTCGAGGGCGCGCTGGATGTCCGCGCCCACGAGGAGCCCGCTCACGGTCACGGTGTCGCCGAAGTATTCGTTCCGCACGACGCAGAGGGAGGCGTCGACCGAGGCGGGACGGCGCTCCTCGAGGAGGCGCTCCATCGTCGGCGCGGCGCTCGCGCCGGTCACGATCGCGACCCGCTCGCGCCTTCCGTTTCGCGCACGAACCGTGTCCTTGCCGGAGAGCCACCGGTCCATCGTCTGGCGGAGCATGCCGATCCCGTTTTCGAGCTGCGGGAACCCTTCATAGGCGGCCGCCGGGGGCACCTCTTCCCCCGCCAGCGTGTACATCTCGTCCGCGGCGAATACGACCCTTGTCTTCATGCGGCGCACGAAATCCTTCTGGAATCGGTGCACCTCCCGGAGCGCGGCGACGGCATCCTCGCGGGTGAAGACCCGGAGCTGCGGGAGCCGCTCGCGGTGCTTCGTGAGCCCCACCGGCACGACCGCGATCGTCGCCACTCCCGGGTGGCGGCCGGCGAGCTCCACGATCGATTTCGTGAGGACCGCCCCGTCATTCAGGCCCGGGCAGATCACGAGCTGCGTGTGGATCTCGATCCCGGCGGCGCAAAGCCGGTCGATCTGCTCGAGAATCTTCCCCGACTTGGGATTCTTCATCATGCGCACCCGCACCTCGGGATCGGTCGCGTGCACGGAGACATACAGGGGCGAGAGCCTCTCGTCGATGATCCGCTGGAACTCGATCTCCGAGAGGTTCGTGAGTGTGATGAAGTTGCCGTGGACGAACGAGAACACATAGTCATCGTCCTTGATCAAGAGCTCGCGGCGGACACCCTTCGGATGTTGGTAGACGAAGCAGAAAACACAGTTGTTGTGGCAGCGTTTCGGCTGCCGCGCCTCGAACTCGGCGCCGAAGGGAACGCCGTACTCCCGCCTGCCTTCGACATCGCGCGTCGCGCCGTCCTTCGCGAGGATTCGGATGCGCAGAAATTCCTCGGAAGACTGGGCGGCGAAGTCGATTTCGTCGTGCAACGGCACGTCGTTGATCGCCACGATGCGCTCGCCGCGGCGGATGCCGAGCCGGAAGGCCAGGCCGTTTGGATCGACGGCGGCGACGGTGAAAGGATCACTGAGACCGATCACGGGGGTTCCTCGGAAGAAAAGACACGATGGGAATAAGGCCGAGTGATTCTAAGCACTTCCGGCCTTCCAATCAAGTGTCGCCTGAATGCCGGAGCGGCCCGGCCGGCCCGAGCGCCGAGAAAGAACATGGAGCGGGCAACGGGATTTGAACCCGCGACCTTCAGCTTGGGAAGCTGACACTCTACCACTGAGTTATGCCCGCTCACACGGTGTTGGCCCGGTCCCAGGCTAGGGCCTGTCCACCGCAGGGTCAAGCCGATCTTCGATTTCGCGGGTCGCGCGACCGAGATCCCCTGATGCGTTGAGCTCGATCCACCGTACCCCCCGCGTGTTTCGAAACCAGGTCTCCTGGCGCTTCGCGAGCTGGCGCGTCCTGAGCGCGATCGCGGCACGCGCTTCCTCGAGCGTCATCGCCCCCTTTATATGTGCGAGGAGCTCCCGGTATCCGAGCGTCCGCGGACCCGGCGTGCTCTCGGGCAAAGCGGATTCCAGGAGCCGCTTCGCCTCCTCGAGGAATCCGCGCTCGAGCTGCCGGTCGAGGCGGGCCGCGATCCGATCGCGCAGCGCGGGCCGCGGCCAGCGGAGCCCGAAGAGGAGCGCGGGAAGCGGCGCGCGCGCCTTCTCCCGCCGCAGCGCGCTGATCGGTCGGCCCGTCAGCTCGTAGACTTCGAGCGCACGCACGACGCGCACCGGATCTCCGGGAAGGATTCCCGCCAGCGCATCGGGATCGACCCGCCGCAAATCCTCGCGGAGCGAGTCGAGCCCCTCCTCGCGGATCCGCCGCGTGAGGCGCTCGCGGATCGCGTCGTCGCGCGCCGGCCCTTCGAACAGCCCCTCGAGCAGGGCGCGGATGTAGAGCCCGGAACCCCCCGCAACGATCGGGAGCTTCCCCCGGGATTCGATGTCCCGGATGGCCGCGCGGGCCTCGCGGCCGTAGCGCCCCGCGCTATAGGTCTCGGCGGGATCGAGGAACGCGACGAAGTGATGCGCGACCCGAGACCGATCCTCCGGGGTCGGCGCCTCGGTGCCGATCTCGAGGCCGCGATAGATCTGCCGGGAGTCGGCGCCGACGATCTCCCCCCCGAGCCGCTCCGCGAGGCGCATCGCCACGTCGCTCTTGCCCGACGCGGTCGCGCCGACCAGCACGATGCGACGCGGGCTCGGTGTCTCGCTACCGGCGCCCGAAGCGACGGTCCAGCTCCTCCATCGGGACGCGGACATAGGTGGGGCGCCCGTGCGGATCGCCGTGAGGAAGGCTCGTGGCGAAGAGTCGGTCGAAGAGAGCGCGCCGCTCGATCGGGCTCAGGATCTGTCCGCTCCTCACCGCGGCGTGGCAGGCGAAGGACTTCGCGATGTGCTCCTCGGGCGGCTCTCCGCCCTCCCCGAGGGTGTCCACCGAGCCAAGCACGGCCTTCAGGGAGTCGATCGCGGCCTCCTCGGGTATGGAGGCGGGTACGCCGCGCACGGCGACCTGCCGCTCGCCGAAGAGGGACGCCTCGTATCCGAGCCTTCGCAGGTGCGGCTCCATCATGAGCAGCGCATCCAGCTCGGCGGGCGTGAGGTCCACCACCCTCGGAAACAGGAGCACCTGGCTCGTGCCGGTCCCGCCATAGAGGTAGGCGCGCGCTTCCTCGTAGAGAATCCGTTCGTGGGCTGCGTGCTGATCGACGATGACGAGCCCTCCTCGGATCGGCGCGAGCAGGTAGCGCTCATGGAGCTGCCAGATGGGTATCTCGGGCTCCCCGAGGCTTTCCTGGACGTCCCCCCCTTCTCGCTCCTGGGCCGCGGGGACGGGGGGCGCATAGAGCGCGAGCATGAGCGAGCCCTCGCCCTCCATCCCGGCGGCCCACGCGTCGCCCGTCTCCGGGCGGACCGCGTACGCCCGCGCCCCTTCCGGCCCCGGCTCCGCGACCGATCCCGCATCCGGCAGCGCGATCCCGGCGGGCACGTACCGGCGCATCGCGGCCTCGACCGCGCGGCGGACCACCTGAAACACGCGCGCCTCGTCGCGGAAGCGAACCTCCCGTTTCGTCGGGTGGACGTTCGAATCGACCATCGATGGATCGATCTCGATCAAGACGAGCGCGAGCGGATACCGCTCCCCCGGCAGGAGATTTCCGTATCCTTGGCGCAGGGCGGCGCCCAGGGTGGCGGAAGAGACCACCCGGCCGTTCACGGCGAACGTCTGATGGTCGCGCGAGGCGCGGGCTTGCTCGGGGGCGCCGAGCACGCCGCTCACGTGAATCCCCCCCGCCTCGTGATCGAACGCGGCCGAGCCCTCCTCCGGGCCTTTCCCATAGAGCACATGCCAGCGCTCGAGCAGATCGCCGGATTCGGGAAGATCCGTGTCCTCCCGTCCTTCGACGGAGAATCTCCAATGGATCCGGGGGTACGTGAGGGCGTAATTCCACACCACGCGGCTCAGCACGCGGATCTCCGCCTCGCGCGATTTAAGAAACCGAAGCCGCGCCGGCGTGTTGAAAAAGAGGTCCTCCACGATCACGGTCGTTCCCACCGCGCGGCCGACGCCCGAGACCTGAATCACGGCGCCGCCCAAAGCCTCTACCTGGGTTCCCGTCAGATCCTCGCTCGAGCGGGTGGAGAGCGCGAAGCGCGATACCTCGGCGATGCTCGCGAGCGCTTCCCCCCGAAAGCCGAGCGATCGGATGCGCGCGAGATCGTCCGCGGATTCGATCTTGCTCGTCGCGTGGCGGCGGAGCGCCAAGAGGGCATCCTCGCGCGACATCCCCGCGCCGTCGTCCTGCACGCGGATCAATCGCTCGGGGTGCGAGGCGACATGGATCGCGACGAGCGTGCTGCCGGCGTCCAGCGCGTTCTCGATCAACTCCTTCGCGACCGCGGCGGGGCGGTCAACGACCTCGCCGGCGCGAATTTTTCCTACGACCGAAGGGTCGAGGATGCGGATGGGCGGCATCGATTACCGGAGGGTGAGGATCGGAAGCTTGCGCGGGAACCGCGACAGAAACTCGGCGCCTCGAGGTCCCACCACCACATCCTCCTCGAGGGAAACGAGCCCGTGGTCCGGGAGATGGATGCTGGGCTCGAGGGTGTAGACGCTTCCCTCACGCACGGTTTCGTAGGGAGCCTTTCCATAGCGCTCCCACCGAGGGCCCAGAACCCCGCCTCCGTCGTGAACCGCGCGCCCCAGGTGATGTCCCAAGGCATGCGCGTATTCCGGGTAGCCGAGGGAGGCGAGGTGATCGCGTACTTTCTTGTCGACCTCCCATCCCGCGACGCCCGGGAGGAGCGCTTTCGCGGCCAGCTCGATCGATTCGACGATCGCCGCATAGGCGCGGAGGACCGCGTCGGGTGCTACACCCTCCCCGTCTGCGGCCGCATACCAGACCCGCTGGAGGTCGGAGCAATAGCCGTCCCGCGCGATGCCGAAATCCACGTGGATCACGCTGCCCTTCCGGATGGCTTCGTCACCGGGGCGCACGTGACCCACCGGGGACTTGGCGCCGGCAGTCACGGTCGGGCAATGACGCCGGGACCACGCGGTCGGGCAACCGGCGCGATCCGCCTCGCCGTGAAAGCGCTCCGCGATCTGGCGCTCGGTCATTCCGACGCAGAACTCGCGCGAGACCCGGTCGAACATCTGCTCCGTTTCCGTCACCGCGCGCGCGATCAGCGTGCGCTCCCCGGAGAGTTTCACCCCGCGCAGGAGGGCGAGGAAGCGCTCGGCGGATTGCAGCCGCGCGGCGTACGGCGTCCCCGCGAGCGTTTCCCGGAGGTGATCGTGGAGACCCGCGGTCAGGCCGTCCGCGAGCGCATCGTCTTGAGAGACGTTGATCCCGATCGACCGCGGATCCACCTGGCCCAGGAGCTCCACGAGCGCGGCGCGCGCGCCTTCCTTGTAGGTCCTGACCTCATCGAAGAGACCCGACTGGCCGAGGTCGGGGGCGTCGAACGTGGCCACAAGGGCGAAGGCGCGGTTCGGTGTGATGAGGAAGTAGCTATTCCAGGTGAATTCCTGGTCCAAGAAGAATCGAAGATTGGGGTCCGGGCGCTCCTGCGATTCACGGACGGCGATGAGCCACGCCTCGAGGGAAGAGTCGCGCAGG
This sequence comes from Candidatus Eisenbacteria bacterium, assembly GCA_005893275.1. Taxonomy (NCBI): domain Bacteria; phylum Candidatus Eiseniibacteriota; species Candidatus Eiseniibacteriota bacterium. The sequence goes on from VBOW01000025.1 coordinate 17,700, forward strand.
AATTCCTGCGCTTGGGCGAGCTTTTGGGCGCCCAGGGAGCGGACATCCGTTTCGGCGGAGACGCGCATGATGGAAACATATCCCGGCGCGCCGGGAACGGCAACGAAAACTAGGCGCCCGAGCGGACGAGCGAGAGAAGCTCCCCTCCGGTCGCGATCTCATCGGGGAAGGAATACTGACGTCCCGTGAGCTGCACATCCGACGGATCGGGCAGGGCGCGCACGCTCGGAAGGTGACCCAGAAGCGCCTCGAGTCGTTTGAGAAGAACGCCGCTCTCCTTGTCGCTCGCCGGGGAAAGCACCGCGAACCTCCCATCCGTGATCCGCGCGATCGCGTCCACTTCGCGCACGTTCTTTCGAAGCGCCTGGGCGAACTCCTTCTGGAACGCCTCGCCCCAGGTGGGCCCGTGCCGATCGAGGAGCCGCTCGTACTCGCAAATCGTGCAGATCGTGAGCAGGAACCGCTCGCGGTATCGCTCGGCGCGCTTCACTTCCTCCTGCACGCGGTGCTCGAAGCCCCCCGCCGCCAGGAGACCGGTCAGCGGGTCCGCGACCGTCCGTTCGGTCCTGGCCTCCGCGCGGCGCGCGTTCTCGATCGCCAGGGAGACGTAGAGCGCGAGCTTCCGGAGGCTCTGGATGTCGAGCCGGCTCAGCCCCGGCGCCGGCTCGCCCCCGCGCCGGGCCGCGGGCAGAAGGACGCCGAGCACGCCCGCGACCTCCTCGTCGATCCGGACCGGTATGAATGCGTAGGCTGCGACGCCGTGCTCCTCCATGATGCCTCGCAGCTCATCGGGAGCCAGACCCGAGGAGCTGAGCTCCCGCCTCGATTCGACGGCCCGCCGCGCCAGGGTCGACTCGAATTCAAGCGCGCGCTGTCGCTCGGGCTCGAGCCCCTCGAAGGCACTCCGGAACAGGAAGCCGCCTCCCTCTCCTCGGATCCGCACCGTGTTGAGGCCGGTCGGGAACAGGGAGCGCAGGGCGCCCAAGACCTCGCTCAGGAGCGATTCCACGTCGTGGGAGAGCATGACGCGGGCGGCGATGTCCGCGAGATTCCCCAGGAGCGCGCTCCGGTGGCTCAGCTCCGATTCGTCCGCCTGACCCTCGATCGATCGCGCGAGGAACTCGGCCACCCGCGCGGTGAGCCGCTCGAACTCCTCCTGGTCCGCCGCTGCGCTGCCGACGCACTCGAACGCGAGCAGCCCGAGCGGGCGCGAGCCCATGAGCGGCGCGAGCACGAGATTGGGAAGCGGCTCGCTTGCGTCCGACTCGAACGACCGCCCGGGCCGGGCGGTGAGGAAATAGGACCTGTGCTCCGCGAAGGCTCTCGCGAGGAGGCCATGGTGGAGGGGCAGCTCTCCCTCTTGACCGTAGCGCCCCGCCGAGGAGACCGTGCGAAAGCGATCGAGCGACTCGTCGGCGAGGTGAACCTGGACGGCATCGGCGGCCAGGAGCTCCGCGAGCCTCCCGGCCACCATGCGGAGCCGCTCGGTCAGGTCGAGCCCCTTGCGGCTGAAGGCGATTTCGATCTCACGCCGCGCGCGAAGCTCGAGGGCGTCCCGCTCGCGCCTCGCGACACGGATCGCCCGGTCCAGGATTCCTGAAATCTGATCCGCGATCTCAACCAGGCGCGCGAGATCTTCGTCCTGGAACGCCGTGCCCGCCTTATCGCTGGAGACGTTCAGCACGCCGATCGTCCGGCCGTCGACCTTGAGCGGAGCGCACATGGCGGCCACGATCTGGGAGCGCTGGCGTCCGTCGCGAAAGCGCGGATCGGTGACCCGGTCGTTGATGATGAGAGGCTTTCCGTCGAGTGCGACTTTTCCGGCGACCCCTTCCCCGAGCCGCTGCCGTGAGGTGCGCACGATCTCAGGGGTGAGGCCGTCGGCGAAGGCGATCCGGAGCTCGTGCGCTTCCTCGTCCACGACCATGATCGATCCCGAATCGGCGCCCGACTGCTCGACCGCGAGGGCGAGCACTTCGCGAAAGAGGAGCTGGCGGTCCTCGGAAAGGGCGAGCGCGGCGCGGATGCGGTTCAGCCGCGAGCCGCTCGTCGCCTCGTCGTATTGGTTTTCCCAAAGCTCGATGGGGTTCGTATCCTCGGCGGGTTTCTCCGCCGGCGCGGGCGGCAAGCCCTGCGAGAGATTGTCCAGGGTGACAAAGATCTGCTCGGAGATGCCCGCGCGCGCAAGCGCCGCCGCGCTGGGAGAGGCGAGCGAAGGAAGAGCGACCCGATCGGGTTTGAGCGCGAGGAGGTCGAGCGGTTCGGTCGAGCGCGGTATCTGGAGCACCTCCGCGATCTTCAAGGACAACGCCTCGGGATCGGGGTGCGCGACCAGCACGATTTCCACGTTGGGATCGTGCCGGGCCACCGAGATGAGGTCGACCCGTTCGTCAGGCAAATCCAAGAAAGCGAGCTTCATGACACCCCTGCGTGGCCGGCCAGCCCAAGAGAGCCTTTGATCCGGCCGGGGAAAGCGCAAGGATCGTACCACTGGACGAGGGTCGCCGTCCGGGGATTGGGAATGCCGTGATTGTGGGAGTTAGCGGAGATTTTCGGGGCGCGAGGCGCGCCCCCGTCCGGCGCGCGCCTCGCGCCGGAAAAAAATCATGCAATTCGCACGACTCACCGCGTGACCGCGAGAATCTTTCCGACCGAGACGTTTCGCTGCGAGTCGGAGGCTCGGACGGTGATCGCGTGCTCTCCCGGCGCCAGATCGACCACGTCGAAACGGAACTTTTCCTGCAAGGAATCGAAAATCGAATCCTCCGGAAAGATCTGCTTCCAGTCCGACCCGTCGACCGAGTATTCGATTTTTGCGATCCTGCTGTCAGCGTCGATCGCGATCCCAGAAACGGCGACGGTGCTCCTCCCTCTCACGCCTCCCTCGCGGGTCACCGTGCGCAGGCCTTCGACGCGAGGAGGAATATTGTCGATCAGGAAGGGAGCGCTGACCCGTTCCGTTTTCATCGCGGTCCCGTCCGGGTTGTCCGGCGAATCGCTCGCCTCCAGCTTGAGCCTGTACGTACCGTTCGCGAAGGACTCCGCGTCCCAGCTGAACGCGCGATCGTCCATCTCGCTCGAGAGCGATTTCCAGGCGGTCTCATCGTCGGCCTTGATGTAGAGCTTGTAGCGAAGATTGTCGCCGTTCGGATCGGCCGCTTCCCATGAGGCGCTTCGGATGCCGCGCGCCCAGGCGGCGCTCGCGTCGGAGACCGGACGCGGGCCGGCGCGCGGGAGTGAGAACTCGAGCTTGATCCCGTTCGCGAACGACTGCGAGATCTGCGGCGGGCGGTACTCGGGACCTCCCTCGAAAAAGGGATTCTCCGGGCCGTACAGGGTGACGTTTGCGATCGATGGGGGCAGGTTGCGTTGGAGATAGGCGACCTCGACGGTCGACACTGTCGGTCGATCCCCCGACCCGCGGCGGAACCGGAGCCGGTACTGGAGGAACCTCGCGGGTGGGCTCTCGATCTTGACGTAGCCCTTGATCGGCACCTCGCGCGACCAGCCGCTCCACCCGTCGTCGGGCGTCTTGCTGAACCCGCTTCGGCTCGACCAATGCACCTCCCCGCCCCCCGATACGGCGACCCTCGCTTCCCCCCAGGATGCCACGGAGCGAAGGTCATGCGCTTCCGAGATATACGTCCCCTCGGCGCCCGGCCCGGACCCGAGCGAGTAAAGCAGGCCCGCGTTTCCCGCCGAGGCGTACGCCTCCTTGTCGGCGCGGACCAGCCCCAGGAGCTGCTTCGATTCGGTCGCGCCCAAGAGCGCGAATTTTCGATCCAGTCCGACCCGGAAGAGCGCGGCGGGATTTCCCGTCGTGAACCACACCGATCGCGCGTCCCCGGGGGCCAACGCATAGACGTAATCGCACGGCGGAGCGTAGAGGAGCCGCGCGGAGCCATCCGACTGCACGATGTACACGCCGCACTTGCTCCCTCCGGAGGGGGTGACCTCGATTCCGAGGGATGATCCCCCCGTCGAGGAGCCTCCGCCCCCCGCGCCGCCGCCCCCCGCGCCGCCGCTGCCCGAGCCGGAGCCGCTCTGCCCGCGATTGGTCCCAACCGCGATCGAGCCGTCCTCGAGGACCGCGATCGCCCGCAGCTCTTCCGCGCCCGAATCGTAGATCACCCGTGGGGATCCCCCCGGATCGATCCGGATCAGGAGCCCCTTGGAGGATGTTCCCGCGAGGAGGTCGCCGTCCTTCGCCCACGCGAGCGCGAGGACATTGGCATCGCGTGTATCGGCGAGGAGATACCCCTTGCCCGGGCCGGATATCTTGTAGATGCGCCCTCGGCTGCCCGTTCCTGCGTACAGGGTCCCGTTCTTTCCCAGGAGAAGCGTCCAGACCGACTGCTCCCCCGTCTCGAAGTAGCGGGAGGTGTCCCCGCGCGCCGAAACGCGGTAGATCACCCCGCCCGGCGACGAGCCCGCGTACACGTTGTCGTTCGCGTCGATCACCATGGACATGATCTCGGAGGATCCCGTGTCCCAAACGAGCTGCGCGGGGCGGCCGCGGGACCAGCGGTAGATGCGACCCTCGTCCCCCGTCCCAAAGTAGATTTGGCCTTTCGAATCGCGCGCGAGACACCAGATCTGGGCGACGTCGGGCAGGTTGGACACCACCGAATCCCACGCGGCGCCGAGCTCCACCTGCCCCTCGCTCGTTACCGTAACCCCCGCCACGTCGCCGGAGAGAAAGTCATCGACCGTATCCTGAGTCCACAGGGAGGTCCTCACCGCCCACGCGTGCGAAGCACCGAAGAGGGCAAGGGCAGTCAGCACCACCGAGAATCGCCGCCTCATGGGCAATGGAATGGTCACTCCTTTCATCGAAGCCCCGTGCGGCGTCATCGCACCCGATACGGGAGCACCGTGACCGTCTTCTGCTCGCAGCCGTTCATGACCCGGCCCATCTCCACCGGAACCTCCACGAGGGTCGCCCCCTTGACGGGGGCCCCGTCCCCGGACTTGGCCCCGGCGCCGAGCACGTCCAGGATCGAGGACGGGGCCTGGGATATCTCTCCGCCGTGAACGCTGACCCCACGAACCTCCCGGTAGAGTTGCACGAAGATCTGATCGCCGCGGCGCTCGCGGCTCAGGAGGCTCAGGAGGTGGTCCAGATTCTGCGGCTCGAACGTCTCGGGCGCGCGGTCGCGCTCCCACTTGTCGGTCTCGGGGCCATTGCACACCCTGACCGTGAGATCTCCCTGCGGGGTCCCAGGGGGAATCCGGACGGTGACCCGACGCGTTTCGGGCGCATGCCGGGCCGGGCGGATGGAAAGCTCCACCTGGACCGATTCACCCGGCGCGGCCATCGTGGGCTCCACCCGGAAGGACGTGAGGGTGGCCTGGTCGAGCCCGTCCTCCACGGAAATATCCGCCCGCAAGGAATCCAGCTGCACCGGCTCGAATCGATTGATCAAGAGCAGGAGCAGGGTCTGCGAGACGTCGTCTCCCGCGCCCGCGAGAGGGGCGGGGGCCACGATCGCGTTGCCGCGCTTGAGCAGGCGGGTCCCGCCGTTCAACCAGTAGGTCAGGTCGTAGCGCGTGGTCGAAAGGCCCACGTCGAAGAGCGCCTCGGAAATCGAGCTGACGATCGTGGCTGCGGCGAGCCCGGGCGTCAGGGAGCGGCTCCGCGCGATCTCGAATTGATACCGACGCTCGAGGCTCTGCGGTCCCCGGATCGAGACGGTCACCGGAATCATGGACGGGGCGCTGCCGAGCTGCCCCGCGATCCCGACGCTTCGATCGGCGACCAGGGTGCCGCACGTGCGCGTCGCCGATCCTACCTTCGTCGAGATCTGCTGGCTTGCGAACACCGTGTGGATCGTGGCGGCGGTCAGCGGAAGCTGCACTCGCCCCAGCGCAAAGAAAGGATGCCCGAACGCGAGGACGCGGTTTCCCTCGCGGTAGGTCGCCGTACCAATTGCGGTCGCGCTCATGTCCCCGCGCACAAGCTCCACCCCTACGGCGGAGCCGGGCACGATCGAGTCGCATGAGCCGACGTCCTGGGCGCCGCCACCGGGAGCCGAGACAAACCCGTGCTCCTTGAGCCAAGGATCGAGGTAGCGGATCGCCTCGGGGGTGAATCCCGACAGCGCGAGCGGGGTCGCGATGGGGTGCGCCTCGCCGGGGAGCGGCGATGCCCCGCCCGGGGGCAGATCGAGCCCACCGTATCGCGCGTCGGAAGGCTCGAGCTTCTCCTCGGGCATGGGGCGAAGCGAGTTGAGCATCTCCCCGATCGGCGTGATGCCCGCGACCGGATCCTTGGTGAAGGCCCACGTATACGAGACGGCGCCGATGAGCCTCCCGCCGACATAAACGGGGCTTCCGCTCATTCCCGCGATGATCCCGGTCCTCTCGAGGAATTCGCCGTGCGCCCGAGCCAGGATGAGGTCGGCTCCCGGGCGGTTCCCCTTGAGGACCCCGAGAATCGTCATCGGAAAGCTGTCGACCGAGGTTCCCCGGAACACGCTCAGGCCGTAGCCGGTCATACCTGCGCGCACGGAATCGGTGGGAAGTGGGGAGAGCATCGCCTTCGCCGCCGGGAGGGGGGCCGCGAAGCATGGGCTTCCGGCGCGGCCGGCGATCAGGAGGAGCGCGATGGTCGTAAACAGGCCGAGCCGGGGAGCCGTCCCGAAACGGAAGCCCCTCGGTCGTGAACGGCGGGAAGCTATTCGCGGAAGGCGGGTCATGTCTCCTGGAGGGAAGGATACGGATTCGGCCGGGGCCCGTCAATGCTCCCGGGACTTCTGCGCCCGATCGCGGAGCCGGGCCAGCTCGTTCAGGGCGTCGAGAGGCGTCATCGACTCCACCGCGACGCGCGCCAGCTCTCGCGCCAGCGCGGCTTCGAAGCGCGGCGCCACCCTGGAAGGCGCGCGGGCTTCCTCGACCCGCTCCTTCTCCGCCGCATCCGTCGCTGCCGGCTCTTCTGGCGCGCGATCCCCCGCCTCGAGCCTCGCGAGGATCTCCCGCGCCCGGCTCAACACGCCCTCGGGGAGCCCCGCGAGCTTCGCCACGTGGATCCCGTAGGAGCGGTCGGCGCGCCCGGGCGCCAGGGCATGGAGGAAGACGATCTCGTGCCCGCGCTCCTCGACGCGCACCGTGCGGTTCTTGAGGCGCGGGAGCCTCGACTCGAGATCGGTCAGCTCGTGGTAGTGGGTGGCGAAAAGCGTCCGGGGTCTGGCGCCGGGGCCGTCGTGGAGCGTTTCGGTCACCGCCCAGGCCAGGCTCAGCCCGTCGTAGGTGCTCGTGCCGCGCCCCACCTCGTCGAGCAGCACCAGGCTTCGGTCGCTTGCCTGGCGCAGGATCGTCGCCGTCTCCTGCATCTCCACGAAGAAGGTGGAAGCCCCCCGCGCGATCTGATCCGAGGCGCCGACGCGCGTGAAGATCCGGTCCACGAGGCCGATCCTGGCCTCGGCGCAGGGTACGAACGAGCCGATGTGCGCGAGGTAGACGGCGAGGCCGACTTGCCGGAGGAAGGTGGACTTCCCGGCCATGTTGGGCCCGGTGATGAGCCAGATCTGTTCTTGTTCGGGATCGAGCGCGACGTCGTTCGGCTGGAAGGCGCCGGGCTCGAGCGAACGCTCCACCATGGGATGACGCGAAGCGATCAGGCGGAGGCCGCGGTCTTCGGCGAGCGAGGGCCGCACCCATCGCTCGCGGGCCGCGCAGTCTCCCAGGGCGAGATGGAGATCCAGCGCCGCGAGGACGCGGGCCGCGGACTGGATCCGCGGCATCTCGCGGGTGGCGAGATCGCGCAGCTTTTGAAAGTGTTCGGCCTCGAGCCGGTGGCTCTCGATGCTCGATGCCTCGATCCGCTCCTCCATCCGCGTGAGATCGGGGGTGACGAATCGTTCCGCGCCCGCCAGGGTCTGGCGCCGGACGTAGTCCGGAGGAACGCGTCCGAGCTGGGAGCGGGTGACCTCGAGGTAATACCCGAACACGCGGTTGAAGCCAACCTTGAGATTGTGGATCCCGGTCCGCGCACGCTCGCTCGCCTCGAGCGCCAATACCTGCGCGCGGGAGGTGGACGCCTCCCGGCGCCGCTCGTCGAGCACGGGATCGTATCCCTCACGGATGATTCCTCCCTGGGTCGCGGCGAGGGGAAGCTCGTCCGCCAAAGCGCGGCCGAGCTCCGAGGCCGGCGCGGAGAGGTCCGGGAGCGCCGCGCGCCACGCCTCCGTCACGGGGTTCCGGTGCGACTCGAGCGTCTTCGCCACGTCCGGGAGCCGGAGCAACGCGTCCCGAAGCGTTCCGAGGTCGCGCGGCGTGGCGCGGCCGGAACCGAGGAGCCCGAGGGCGCGCTCCAGGTCCGGCATCCGGTGAAGCCGCTCGCGGATCTCGGCGCGAAGACGTGGCGTGAGAGCGAAGAGCTCGGTTCGGTCAAGGCGCGCGCTCAGAACCTCAAGCTCGGCGCACGGAGCGCGAAGGAGCGCCCGGAGCGCCCGCCCCCCCATCGCCGTCTCGGTCCTGTCGAGGAGATGGAGCAGCGTATGCTCGGGACCGGCCTGGGATTCCAGGATCTCCAAGTTCCGCAACGTGACCTCGTCCACCACGAGCGACGGTCCCTCACGGAGCGCGAGGACCGTCCCGATCTGAGGCAGGTCCGATTTCTTGAGGGAGCGGAGGTAGTCGAGAAGCGCGCCGGCGGCTCCGAATCCAAGCCCGGGGTCGCCGAGCCCGAACGAATCCAAGCTCCGGACCTGGAATTTCCGCTCGAGGGCTTGACGCCCCGCGCGCGCGTCGAACCGTACGGCGTCCCAGCGGGTCACGTGGGCGCGGGGGGCGATCTTCGGGAGGCCGAGGTCGGCTGGGACCCCGTCGGGGCAAAGGATCTCGCGCGAAGGATATTCGAGGAGAAGCGCCGCCAGGTCCTCGCTCGCGACCTCCCCCACCCGGAACTCTCCGGTGGAGACCTCGGCCACCGAGACCCCGATCCGTTCCGCGCCCGGGTGAAGGGCCACGATGTAATTGCTGTCGACCGCGTTGAGGATTCCGCTTCGGGTGATGGTTCCCGGCGTGAGAACCTCGATGACCTGCCGATCCACGAGGCCGCGCGCTTCGGACGCCGGCTCCATCTGCTCCGCGATCGCCACCGAATGCCCCTCCTGCACGAGGGTGCGAAGGTATCCATCGACCGCATGGTGCGGCACCCCCGCCAGCGGGATCGAATCATCCTTCTTCTTGTCGCGGCTCGTGAGCGCGATTCCGAGGACTCGCGAGGCGACGAGCGCGTCCTCTCCAAACGTCTCGTAGAAATCCCCCATCCGGAAAAAAAGGATCGTTCCGGGATGCTCGGCCTTGAGCCGCCGGTACTGATCGAGCATCGGGGTCGTTTCCATGGACCCCGTCGTCAGCGCGGCACGATGGTGTAGGAGAAGCCGCGCTCGCGGCGGAGCCTCTCCCCGAGCGCCCGCGCTTCGTCGCGCGTCGCGTACGCCCCCGCGCGGACGCGGTAGATGGGAGTCGCTTCGCGCCCTTCCAGCACGGCGACGTCGCCGACGCCGGCGAGTCTCAGGTCCTTCCCGAGAGCCTCGGCCAGCTCGCGCCGCGCGAAGGCGCCGACCTGGATCGCATATCCGCCCCCGATCGGCAGCCCGAGCATCGGCGGCCCGGCCGAGCGAATCCCGCGGTCGCGCGCCCGGGTTGCCTCGTAGGAGTCGGGGAATCGCTGCGCGACCTGGCGGAACACGGCGGCCGCGTCGGCGCCCCGCCCCATGGTTTCGAGCGAGATCCCCATCGCGTAGAGCGCTTGGGGCGCATAATCTCCGCGCGGATACCGCGCGAGGATCACCTTGAGCGCCTCCACGGCCTCCCGCGGCCTGCTCGCGCGGAGCGCGGCTTCGGCCACGGCGAAGTAGTAGGGTTCCTCCTCGCTGCTTCCGTCCAGATCCTGTTTGGCCGATTTGAAGTGCTGCAGAGCTCCCGCCGCGTCCCCGCGGCCGAGCTGGGAGAGCCCGCGCCAAATGAGACCGTCCCGTCCGAGAGGATCGCGCTCGACCCCCGGGGAGAAAATACTGAGGAGGTTTTCCGCCTCCCGGTAGTCCCCTTGCGCATACTGGCTCTTGGCGAGGGCCAAGGCCGCCGCGCGCCTGTGGGGTCCGCGCGGATAGTTGTTGAGATATTCATCGAGCAGGCGATCCACCGTGCCGGCGTCCTCCGCGATCGAGGCGGAAAGAAAGGCCGCGGCCTCGCCCAGGGCGCGGGGAAGCAGGGCGGGATCCACCCCTTTGAGGAGCGCGCGGGCCTCCTCGACCCGGCCGCGGTCCACCGCGCGTTGGGCGTCCGTGACCCGCCGCTCTTCCGCGAGGGCGCGCGACCCGCCGCGGACAGGCGCGGGTCTCTTGAAGCGCTCCCCGGCGGGGGGACGCTCGGCGAGGAGCGACGCCGTCATCGCCACGAGGCATATCCCCGCTACGGCGAAGGGCAGGAAGGTCCTCGGCCCGTGTTTCATGCGACGGTCGACCACGCGGAGCACGCGGGGCACCGGGTCCAGTACTCATCGGAGGCGGTGCCGCAGGCAGGGCACGAAAAGCGTTCGGTGCTTTGAAACCGCTTCAAGAGCGCTTCCACTTCGTCGAGGGCGTGGCTCAGGTCGCCTCGCCGGCGGTGCACGTCGACGAGAAGCAACCTCGCCGACAGAGACTCGGGCTCGATCTCGAGCGCCTCGCCGAGAGCGCGGCTCGCCTCGAGGAGATCGCCCTTCTTGATGTGCATCCGAGCGAGCGCGACCATGATCCTCGCATCCCGAGGATTGCGCGCGAGCATCTCTTCGTAGGTCTGCGCCATTTCGCTGAATCGTCCGCGCTCGAAATACGCGGTCTCCAGGCGCTCGAGCACGAGGTTGGCTCGTTCCGGGTGCGTCCGGGCAAGTCCTTTCCAGAGGACGACCGCGCGCTCCGGGCGGGCGCGATCGTAGTAGATATCGCCGAGCCGGAGCAGGGCGGCGGGATGGTTTCGCTCGAGGCGGAGCGCGCCCCGGAGATGCTTCTCCGCCTCCCGGATCTTTCCGGCGCGCAAATAGCTCTCCCCGATGGCGGAGCGGTAGCTGGCGAGCGCCTCGTTGGCGCGTTCGCCGTTCGCCCGGGCAAGCTCCGAGCGCACCTCGAAGGCGCCCTCCCAGTCCCGGGCCGCCTCGTGGGCGCGAAGCAGGATCCTGAGCGCGCGTCCGTCCTTTGGGTCAAGCTCGAGGAGCGTCTCCGCCTCCTCCACCGCCTCCTCCGGTCGGCGGAGCGCGATGAGATCCAACACGAGCCCCTCACGCGCCGCCCGCTGCTGGGCCAAAGTCTGCCCAGGCCGCACCGTCAGCTCACGGTGGATGTGGAAGGCGCGGCCCGCCTCGCCCCGCTCCCGGAGCAAGTTCCCCAGGTGGATGTAGGCGTCCGCGTTGTCGGTGTCGATTCGAACCGTCTCGGTAAAGGCGAGGAGCGCCTCGTCGCGGTCCCCGCGGAGGAGGGCGTCCATCGCGTGCCGGTACGGCGTGTCCGGCCCCGCGCGGTCCACGGTGAACCCTCCGGAAAGGGTCCACGCGGCCCAGCCCACCAGCGCCAACACCCCGCCCCCCAAGACGAAGGCGTAGAGGGCCGGCATCAGTCCTCGCCGCCTTGCTTCTCGTCGATCCTCAGGTCCTCCAGAGGAAGGTTGCGCAGGGAACGAAGCTCTTCCTTCAGGCTCTGGTTTTCTCGCGCGAGGCGGCCCATCGCCGCCCGGCCCTTCAGGTAGTGAATCGACGTCAGGATGAACGCGAGAAACATCCCCAGGGCGAAGGCGGCGAAGAGGATCACGGTGAGAGGGAGGTCTACGTAGGTCGCGCCGGGGAGCCTGATTTCCGTGACGCGCCCGTTCACGTTCAGAACCGCAAAGCCCACAACGACAATCATGACTAGAAGCCAGGCGAGATTCTTGAGAATCCACATGAGCGTCCCCTCCCGGGATGGGGCGGTTTCGGATTCCGGCGCGAGGATATCGGCCTCCGGCGGGAGGGTCAACCCGTTGCTGCGATCGATCCCACGAGGCGCCCGCCCGACACCCCCTCGACGCGGGCGAGATGGATCCCATCCCGCCGGTCGGGATCACGATCGAGCTCGACCGGAACGTACACGTCGCTCATCGCGATCGGCCCGCGGGTTCCGCGCCCCGATTCCATCACGACGGGAACGGTCGAGTCGATGAGGGAGCGCCGAAACGCATCCGACTTGGCCTCCCCCAGGGCGCGGAGCCTCTCGGCGCGCTCCCGGGCCCCCGCCTCGGGCACTCCGGCCCCCAGGCGCGCGGCCACGGTCCCCGGGCGCGGCGAATAGCGGAACACGTGAAGGAAGGTGATCGGCGATCCCTCGAGGAAATCGTAGGTCTCCTGAAACTGGGCCTCGCCCTCGCCCGGAAAGCCCACGATCACGTCGGCTCCGATTCCGACGGGCCCGCGTGCCGAGACCCCCGACACGAGCGCCGCGTACTCCTCCCGGGTGTAGCCGCGCCTCATCGCGCGCAAGATTCGGTTCGAGCCGCTCTGGAGCGGCACGTGAAGATGCCGGCAGAGCCGTGGCTCGCTGCCGATGAGCCCGGCGAGGACCGGATCCACCTTGTTGGGCTCTATCGACGAGAGGCGGACCCGATGGCGTGCGCCCAAGCCGAGGAGCGCCTGGACGAGCCCGGCGAGCGCGCCCGTCCCGCCGAGGTCGCGGCCGTAGCCGCCCAGATCCGCGCCGGTGAGCACGATCTCGCTGAATCCAGTCTCAAGAAGCCTGCGCGCGCGCTCTAGGACCTCCCCCGGCGGCAGGCTGCGGCTTCGCCCGCGCACATAGGGGACGATGCAATACGTGCAGAAGGAGTCGCAGCCGTCCTGGATCTTGAGAAGAGCGCGCGAGCGTCCGACGAGCAAGGGCGCGGCGGTCTTGAAGTCGCGGATGGCGCGTGCGGCGCCCACGCGGACCCAGGGCGTTTCTCCCGCCGCCGCCCGCATGACTGACTCCGCGTCATCCCGCTCGGCGGAGCCCAGGACCGCGGTCACCCCCGGGAGCGCCCGCAGCTCCTCGGGAGCACGTTGTGCGTAGCAACCGGTCACGACGATCCTCGCCTTCGGCCGGGTGCGGTGAAGCCGCCGGACGAGCTGGCGCGCCTCCTGATCGGCCCGCGCGGTGACCGTGCACGTGTTCACGAAGACGACGTCCGCGTCCGCCGATCCGGCGGGGACTTCGGCAAACCCCGAATCCAAGATTCGCGCCCGGAGCGCCGCGGTGTCGTACTGATTCAGGCGGCACCCCAGCGTCCAAAAAGAGACCCGAGGGGTCTTCGACGACCCCTCGGGCGATAGCGCGACGTCGGTCATATCACGTCAAAAATCGGTTGCCGCGTCCCCGGTCTCCTCGGCCTCGACCGTGACGGGTTCCTCGGTCGAGGACTCCGCGGACGGACTCGGCTTGAACTTGGTCTGGAACTCGGCCTGGACCGGCTGAGGTTGGTCGGCCAGCCACGCGCGCACGCTGAGAATGATCCGATGCGCCTGCGTGTCCACGCGCGTGACCTTGAGGTTCAGGTCATCCCCCATCGTGAAGCTGTCCGCCGGCTTCTTGAGCCCCTCCACTCCCAGCTGGGAGAGCGGGATGAAGCCCTCGAGCCCTTCCTCCAAGTCCACGATCACGCCGCGGTCCAGGAGGCGGACCACCTTCCCCTTCACGATCAGGTCCGGGATGTATTTTTCGGCGAGGGTGGGCCACGGATCTTCGCTCACCTGCTTCAAGCCCAGGGAAATCCTCCGGGCATCCTTGTCGATCGAGAGGACCACCACGTCGACCTTGTCCCCTTTCTTCAATACTTCGCTGGGGTGCACGACGCGTCGGGTCCAGGACATGTCGCTGATGTGCACGAGACCGTCGATCCCCTCCTCGATCTCGACGAAGGCGCCGAAATTCGTCAGGTTCCGGACCTTTCCGGCGAGCTTGGTGCCGATCGGGAACCGCTGGTCGAGGGTGAGCCACGGATCCGGCTCGGTCTGCTTCAGGCCGAGCGAGATCTTCTCGTTCTCCTTGTCGATCTTGAGAATGACCGCCTCGATTTGATCGCCGATCGCGACGACCTTCGAAGGATGTCGCACGTGGCGTGTCCAGGACATCTCCGAGATATGGACGAGCCCCTCGATTCCCTTCTCCAGCTCCACGAAGGCGCCGTAGTCGGTGATCGAGACCACCTTCCCCTTGACCTTCTGGGCGACCTGATAGCGCTTTTCGACGTCCTCCCACGGGTAGGGCGTGAGCTGTTTCATGCCGAGCGAGATCCGTTCTTTCTCCGGATCGAACGAGAGGACCTTCACCTTCACCTTCTCGCCGATCGAGACCAGCTCGGACGGGTGGCTCACGCGTCCCCAGGACATGTCGGTGATGTGCAGCAGGCCGTCGATGCCTCCCAAGTCCACGAAGGCGCCGAAATCGGTGATGTTCTTCACCACACCCTCACGAACCTGGTCCTTCGCCAGCTCCTGGATGATTTCGCTCTTTTGCTTGGCTCGATGCTCCTCGAGGACGGCGCGCCGGGAGACGACGATGTTCCGGCGCCTCTTGTTGAGCTTGATGATCTTGAACTCCATTCCCTGACCGATCAGGGAGTCCACGTTCTGAACCTGCCGGAGCGCGATCTGCGACCCGGGAAGGAACGCCTCGACCCCGTAGAGATCGACCACGACGCCGCCCTTGATCTTCCGCACCAGCTTGCCTTCCACGAGCTGCCCTTGATCCGCGGCGGTTTTCACGCGGTCCCACACCTTGACGAAGTCGGCCCGCTGCTTCGAGAGCACCACGAGGCCGTCCTGATTCTCAGTTTTCTCGAGGAAGACCTCGATCTCGTCCCCGACCTTCACTCCTTCGAGATCCGGAAACTCTTCGACAGGAATGACGCCTTCGGACTTGAACCCGACGTCCACCGTGACTTCCTTGTCGTCGATCTTGAGGACGCGGCCGCGGACGATTTCGCCTTCTTCCAGGTCCTTGAGCGAGTCCTCGTAGAGCTGGAGCCATTGCCCCATCATGCTCGCGGAGTCCTCGTCGGTATCGAGCTCCTGGGTGCCGACGGCGGTGATCGCGCCCTCGTCTCCGCCTTCGTCGTGGATGAGCCTCGTCTGCGGTTTGCGCTTACGGGGCTTCGTCTCGACCTCGGCGTCGTCCGCCGACTCGTCCTTTACGTCCACATCCTCTTCATGACGTCGAACCATTCGTTGGTGTTCCCCCTTGCCTCTTCTATGAAATTCGGCCGTGAAGGCCGGTGGTGCCTGATTCAAGCCCCCGCGGGGCTCGGCTCGATGCGGGTGATCCGGTCCACAACGTCGGCGATGACCTCATCGGGCGTCGATGCCCCCGCCGAGACGCCGACCCGGGACAATCCCTGGAACCAATCCTCCTGGATTTCGTCCGCGGACTCGATCTGGAGCACCCGCGGATTCACCTTGCGGCAGACCTCCGCGAGCTGGGCCGTGTTCGCGCTCTGACGTCCGCCCACGATCACCATCGCTTCAACTTCCGACGAAAGCTCGATGGCAGTCTTCTGCATCGAGGTCGTCGCCCCGCAAAGCGTGTTGAACACGCGTACTTCCTTGCCGCGCTTCAGAAGCGCGCCCACGATTTCCTGGACGTGCCCGATCGAATGGGTTGTCTGGAACACCACCCCCATTCTCGGGATGAACTTGAGCGCCTCCGCCTCGGCGATGGTGTTGATCACGATCGCCCGATTCTCCGTATACGCCACGACGCCGATCACTTCCGGATGATTTTTGTCCCCGATCATGACGACCTTGTAGCCGTCGGCGATGAGCTTGGCCGCATATTGCTGCGCCTTGGTAACGAACGGACACGTGGTATCCACAACCTTGAGGCCCCGCTCCGCCGCGTCCCGCTTCAGCTCCGGGCCCACGCCGTGGGACCGGATGATGACGGTGTCCTCGGGGTCCACGCTCTCGAGATCCCCCACCACCTCGAGCCCGCGCTTGCGAAACGAGCTCACGACCTGTGGATTGTGGATCAGGGATCCGAGCGATTTGACGCGGGATCCCGCCGCATCCATGGTGTCGTTCGCCATCTTGATCGCACGTTTCACCCCGAAGCAGAAACCGGCGTTATCCGCGACGATCACGTCCATGTCGTTTCTCCTGGTCCGCGCGCAGCGCCCCGATCATGTCCATGACGTGCCGGGCGAAGTCGCGCACTTCCTCCCGCTCGGGATGACCCGAACGGGGGGGCATCACGGGCGAGCCGAATGTGATCCGGATCGGAACCTGCCGCTTGATCGAGCGGCGGATTTGATTTGAGCCTGTGACGCACGCGGGCAAAACCGGGGACCGTGTAACCGCCGAGAGACGTCCCACCCCGGCCCGGGGGGGTAACAGCGTACCGCTCTTGTTCCGCGTCCCTTCCGGAAAGATCAGGACGGCGCCTCCCGCGGAGAGCACCTCCTCTGCCCCGCGGAGCCCGCTGCGGGCCTGCGGCCCCCGTTGAATTGGGATGGCATTATACGACCGGAGGAGGGCTCCGAACAGAGGATTATGGAATAATTCCGCCTTCGCCACGAAGTGGACCGGCCTTGGGATGGAGGAGCCGACCAAGGGCGGGTCCCAAAAGGAGATGTGGTTGCACGCCACGATCAGCGGGCCCTTACGTGGAATTCGCTCCAGCCCCTCCACGTGGAAGTCGAGGAAGACCCGCGCGAAGGCCTGCGCGAATCCAGCCCCGAACCGATAGACGAGGCTCGCCCGCTCCGGGCGCGCGCGCGCCAGCTCGGCCCAGCGGCTGGCCAGCGCGATCTGCTCCTCGGGGCCGATGCAGGTGGTCTCGAGGAGGATCGCGTCGGGAGCCCGCACGAGCGGGCTCGCCACGCGCTCGGTGTCCCGCCGGTCCCGCTCGCGGATCGCCTCGACGATGGCGTTCTGGTCGGGGCTCTGCCCCTTCGCCCGAAGCTCGAGGAAGCGCCGCTCGGCCCGCGCTTCGGCGCTTGCCGAGATGAAGATCTTGAGATCCGCGTCCGGGAAGACCACGGTCCCGATGTCCCGCCCTTCCATCACGAGCCCGGGGTCCGCCCGGAACGAGCGCTGGAGCGAGACCAGCTTTTGGCGAAGCCGGGGATGGAGCGCCACCCGCGACGCGGCTTCGCCGGCCTCCGTGGTCCGGATCGTATCCTCGATCGACACGCCGTCCACGAGCATCCCGTCGGTGCTCGGCTGAAACCGCGCCCGACCGACCATCTCGACGAGCGCCGCCTCGTCCTCGAGGGAGATCCCGTGCCGGAGGGCGAGCAGCGCGACGCTCCGATACATTGCTCCGGAATCCACGTGCACGAGGCCCAGATGCCTCGCGACCCCGCGGGCGGTCGTGCTCTTCCCCGCCCCCGCGGGTCCGTCGATCGCCAGCACGAAGGGTTTCAACGCACGAGGCTCCGCAGCCGGCTCAGAAATCCCGGATCGGAGACGCGCGAGGACTCGGCGCCCAGCAGGGTGACTCCTTCCCGCGCCACGAGCCCTGCGACGAGAAATGCCATCGCGATGCGGTGGTCCCCGGCCGCATCGACGGTGCCGCCGCGGAAGCGCCCTCCCCTTCCATGGATCGTCCAGCCATCCGGGTGCACATCCACGTCGACCCCGATCGCTTGAAGGCCGGCGGCGACCGCGCCGATCCGGTCCGATTCCTTGACCCGGAGCTCTTCCGCGCCCCGCACGACGGTCTTTCCTTCCGCGAAGGCCGCGAGAATGGCCACGAGGGGCAGCTCGTCGATCAATCCCGGCGCGCCGTCGGGAGCGAGACGCACCCCGCGGAGCGCGCCGGAGCGCACGCGCAGGTCGGCCACCGGCTCCTCCGAGGCGAGACGCTCGTTTCCGCGTTCCACTCGCGCCCCGATCCGCGCGAGGTGATCCAGGAAGGCGGTCCGCGTCGGATTGACGCCGACGCTCCGGATCGTGACGTCCGATCCGCGCACGATGGCCGCGGCGGCCAGAAGGAACGCCGCCGCGGAGAAATCCCCGGGGACCTCGATCTCGGTCGCGTGGAGCGAGGCAGGACCACGGACGCGCGCGGCGCCCCCGTCCCGCTCGACGGGGGCGCCGAAGAGCGGCAGCATGCGCTCGGTGTGGTCCCGTGTCGGAGTCGATTCGCGCACCGAGGTCACACCGTGCGCCTGCACGCCGGCGAGGAGCACGGCGCTCTTGACCTGCGAGCTTGGGACCGCGGTCAGAACGGCGGCGCCTTGAAGCATCCGGCCGCGCACGACGACCGGCGGATATCGGTCCCCTTGCCTCGCGGTGAGCTCGGCGCCCAGGGCCCGCAGCGGCTCGATCACCCGCGCGACGGGGCGTCTCCGCAGGGAGGAATCGCCGGTCAGGATCGAGAGAAAGGGCTGGGCGGCGAGAACTCCGGTCGCAAGCCTCAGCGCCGTCCCGGAGTTTCGAGCGTCGAGAACCCGGTCGCTCTCGCGGAGCTCTCCCCCGCGGATCAGGACACCCTCCTTGGCCGAGGCGGTGACGCGGGCGCCGAGCTGCCGCGCGATTCCGAGCGCGGCGGCGGCGTCCGCCCCCGGGTTCGCCCCGCGAATCCGCGTCACGCCGGGCGCCAGCGCTCCGAGGAGGATGCCCCGCTGCGTGATTGATTTATCCCCGGGAACCCGGGTCTCGCCGCGGAGCGGGCCCCGCGGCACGATGCGGGCCCGGGTCACGGAGCGATCTCCCTGCGAAACTCGCGCGCCTCCTCGAGGAGCGTCCGGAGCCCGGGGTCCTTGCGCTCGATGGCGTGCCGCAATCCACGAATCTCCCGCTCGAGAAGCTCGAGGGCGGGCGTGAGCTTCTCCGCGTTCAAGGTGAGGATCTCGAACCAGAGATCGGCCGGAGACCCGGCGAGTCTGGACATGTCCTTGAGCCCCGGACCCGCGCCCTGGGCGAGCATGCCGGTCAGGTTCCCCGTCCGGCGGAGCGTCCTCACGAGCGCCGTCGAGACCACTTGGGGGAGGTGGCTCGTGAGCGCGACGAGCGCGTCGTGGATCGCCGGGGCCATCGCGGACGGGCGCGCTCCGATCGAAGCCCAGAGCGCGCCCACGCCTTCGGCCGGAGATCCCGGATCGAGCGGCGCCCCGACGAGGACCGGCGCTCCCCGGTAAAGATCCGCGCGCGCCGCCCGGATCCCCCCCTGCTCCGAGCCCCGCAGAGGGTGCGAGCCCACGAACCGCCGCCTTCGGTCAGGCTTGGCCGAGACCGCGGTCAGCACGGGAAGCATCACGCTCGAGAGGTCGGTGAGGACCGCGTCGCGCGGCATCGCATCCGCCAGGCTCGGCACGATCGCCACCGCGACCCGAGGCGGGACGGCGGTGACCACGATCTCTGTATCGGGATCCGGTCTTCCGGAATCGGGCAAGAGCGCGTCCACCGCCCCGCGTTCGCGCGCCAGGCGCGCGGTCTCGGGATCGGGGTCGTAGCCCAGCACCCGCGGCGGATCGTTCCCCGCGCGGAGCGCCAAGCCGAGCGATCCCCCGATCAGCCCAAGCCCGTGAATCGCGATGACCCGCGGCGTCACAGGATCCGGCGCAGTCCGTCGAGGAGCCTCTCCAGCTCGGCCCGGGTCCCGGCGCTGATCCGCGCGTACTCGGGCGGGAGCCCGAACGAAGTCACGGGGCGGACGATGATCCCCAGGCGCTCGAGCTTGCGCGCGGCCTCGACGGCGGAGCCGGGGAAGCGGGCGAGGACGAAATTCGCCCACGTCGGCGTGAGCGTGAGGCCGAGCCCGGGAAGCTCCGAGAAGAGGAGCTTCTTCCCCGCCTCGTTCACCGCGCGGCTGCGCTCCACCTGGGCCCTGTCCCGCAAGCTGGCGCGCGCGGCGGCCTGGCCGACGCTCGTCGCGTTGAAGGGAAGCCTCACCCGGTGGACGAGCGACGTCAGCTCCGGAGAAAAAAAGCCGTATCCGACCCGAAGTCCCGCGAGCGCATAGATCTTCGAAAACGTCCGGAGCACCGCGACCCGCTTCCCCTTCCGCAAGTAATCCAGCCCGTTCGGATACTCGGGATCGGTGACGTATTCGAAGTACGCTTCGTCCAGAATCGTGAGAACGTGATCCGGCACTCGATCGAAATAGCGGTCGAGGGCGCGCCGGGGAACCATCGTGCCCGTCGGGTTGTCGGGGTTGGAGAAATAGACGAGCCTCGTGCGCTCGTTGACCGCGGCGAGCATGGCGTCCGGGTCGTGGAAGAGCTCGCGCCCCGGCACGCGGACGAGCTTTCCCCCGGCCACGCGGACGGCGATCGCGAACATGACGAACGCGGGGTCCGACATCACGGCCTCGTCCCCCGGGCCGAGATGAATGCGGCAGAGGACGTCGATGAGATCGTTCGAGCCCGATCCGACCGCGATCTGTTCGATGGGGATGCCCCAGAATTCGGAGAGCGCCTCTCGCAGGTAATAGGAGCTGCCGTCCGGGTAGCGGTTCACGCCGCGGATCGCCTCGGCCATCGCTTCGATCGCGAGCGGCGAGGGGCCGAGCGGATTTTCGTTTGAGGCGAGCTTGATGGCGCCGGAGATATGGAGCTCGCGCTCCAGCTCCTCGACGGGCTTGCCGGGGACGTAGGGCTCAAGGGAGCGAACTTCAGGCCGGACCGGTTCCATCGCGCGGATCGACATCAGTGTCCTCTCGAGCTTCAGGGGATCGCCTGGGGCAGTGTATCACTAGGGGACTGGATCCGCCGCCGGGAAGCTCCCGAGGATGCGGTGAAGAAGCGTCGCCGGGCGAATCTCGTCCAACGCGGCGCGAAGCGGCTCCTCGAGCCGGTGACCCGAGAGCTCGAGGAGGAACAGGTGCTCCCCGGGCCGCCATCGATGGGTCCGCGATTCGATCCAGCCGACGTTGACGTCGTGCGAGGCGAGGCAACGCAGCACTTCGAGAAGGCGCCCGGGCCGGTTCTCCAGGGAGAGAAGGAGCGCGGTCTTGTCCCTGCCGCTCGGCTTCGATTCCCCGGCACCGAGCACGAGAAATCGGCGGGGCCTGCGGGGGGCATCTTCGGCCGCGGCATCGAAAACCGGCAGGTGAACGGTCTCCGCGACGATCGGCGGGGCGATGCAAAGCGCTTCCGGATCGAGGGCCGCGCGTCTCCCCGCCTCGCCGCTTCCCGCGACCGGCTCGATCTCGGTCCCGGAAGGGAGCGAGGCGCGCCAGCGCTGACAGAGGGATAACGCGGCCGGATGCGCATAGAGGCGCTTGGGCGCCGCCGCGTGGCCCAGCGCCTGGTAACCGGCCCGGTCCACGAACTCCGCGACGATCCGGGCTTCGGCCGTGAGAAAGAGGTCGAATGCGTCGAAGGCGGGATCTTCCGGATCCCCCTCCAGGGCGAAAACGCCGTACTCGAGACGCTCCGACTCGATCCGTTCCAGGAGCTGCTGCGCCGCCGCGAGCGGCTCGTACGAGGACGACTTCCCGAACCGGCGCGTGGCCGCTTGGTGCGCGAAGCCGCCCGGCTGACCGAGGTAGCCGATACGAAAATCCCCCTGGATCGCGCGCGACGCGGACACGACCTCGCGAAAGATCGCCTGGAGCCCGGCCAGCGGAAATTGGCCGCGCTCCTCGCCCGCCAACCGCTCAAAGAGCTCCCTCTCGCGCGCCGGGTCAAGGGCGGATTCCCCCTCCACGCGCTTTCGTTCCCCGATCGCGGCCACGACTTCGGCCCGCTCGGCCAGGAGCCGTATCAGCTCGCGATCGATGCGATCGATCCGCGAACGCAGATCCCCGAGATCAGGCATGGGACGCCGTCCTGGCCGCGCGCTCGAGCGCGCGGATCTCCGTCCTGGTAAGCGGGCGTGTTCTGCCCGAAGGGAGGGTCTCGAGCCGGATCGGCCCGAACTGAACGCGCAGGAGGCGGCGGACGTGGAGGCCGGCGGCGCGCGCGAGCAGCCTCACCTCGCGTTTCTTTCCTTCGAGGATTTCGACCAGGAGCTTTCCCTGCCCGCGCTCGGCCCCCTCGAGCAGCACACGGCTCGGGACCACCTCCTCCCCTTCGACGATCGCCCCCTCGCGAAGGCGGCGCATCGTGGGCACGCCGGGCACCGGAACGACCCAAATTCGATAGACTCGCGTGAGCCCGGTCCTGGGATGGAGGAGCGCCTCCGCAAGCACGCCGTCGTTCGTCAGAAGCAGGAGCCCCTCCGAATGGAGGTCGAGCCGGCCCACCGCGTGGAGCCCGCGCGCGACCCCGCCGAGGAGCTCGAAGACGGTGGGGCGGCCGCCTTGGCTCCGACGGCTGACCAGGACGCCCGCCGGCTTGTGATAGGCGAGATAGCGGAAGTCGTCGTGCCAGCGAAGAAGCTTCCCGTCGAGGGTGACGCGATCGCGCTCCGGATCGATGCTCGGGCCCATCCCGGACGGCGGCGCGCCGTTCACGCGGACGCGTCCCTCCCGGATCCAGCGGTCCGCCTCGCGCCGGGACCCCGCCCCGGCGCGGGCGAGAAATTGATTAAGCCGCACCGTTCCCGGCCGTCACACCTCGACCTCGGATTTCGTCGCCTGCTCCTCCGTCGTGGCCGCTCCGGCTGAAACCGCCTCCCCCTGCTCGGGCTGCTGTTCGCGCTCCTCGAGCAGCGGGGCGACCTCCTTCAGCTCGGGAAGGTCCGAGAGGTCGTTGATCCCCATGTAGGAGAGAAACTCCGGCGTCGTGGTGTAAAGCAGCGGCCGTCCGACCCCTTTCGAACGGCCTTTGATCGTGACGAGATTCCGCTCGAGAAGCGTGTGAAGCACCCCGGCGGTATCCACCCCGCGTATCGAGTCGATCTCCACTTTGGTGATCGGCTGGCGGTAGGCGACGATCGCGAGCGACTCCAGAGCCGGCTTGCTCAACCGGATCTTTCGCCTGGAGCGGAGCATCCGCTCGACCCAGGGGGAGCACTCCTTCCGCGAGAGAATCTGGAACCCGCCCGCGATCTCATGGAGGATGATTCCGCGTTCCCCGCGTTCGTAGGCCTCGGCCATTTCCGCGAGGAGCGCCCGGACTTCCTGGACGCTCCGGTCCCCGAGCACCTCGGTCAAGACCTGGAGCCCGACGGGCACGTCGCTCGCGAAGAGCACGGCCTCGAGGATTTGTTTCGCGGTCGGCATGTCGGTCATCCCTCCTCGACAACGATCCGTCGACGGGGTTTCTCCTCCCGCCACGCGATCCAGATCGGTCCGAATAGCTGCTCCTGCGCCACGGTGATCCGTTCCTGTTTCAGGAGCTCGAGCAATCCCAAAAAGGCCGTGATCTTCTCCAAGCGCGTCAGAAAATGGGAGAGCACTTCCTCAAACAACGCCCGCTTCCTCCGACCCAGGGAATCGCGAATCACCGCGATCGCCTCCTCCAGGCTGATCGGCTCCGCCGTGATCGTGTGGATGATCGGGGGGGCCTGCCGGTGGAGAACGTTCTTGAGAGCGTCCAGGAGCCGGTAGAGGCTCACCGGCTGCAGCTCTCCGTCCTGGGGATCCTCGAGCTGCGACGGCGCGCCCCGATCGAAGAGCAGCCGCCGGTCGCTCTCGAGCTGCTCCAGGTCACGCGCCGCTTCCTTGAAGCGCCGATATTCCAAGAGCTGCCGCATGAGACCTTCGCGCGGATCCTCCTCTTCCTCGTCCGCGATCGCCGGCGGTAGGAGCATCCGCGCTTTGATGCGCATGAGCGTCGCGGCCATGACGAGGAACTCCCCGGCGACCTCGAGATCCAGCTCCCGCATGAGCTCCAGAGTCTCCAGATACTCCCGGGTGATGCGGGCGATGGGAATGTCGGAGATCTCGATCTCCTCGCGCTGGATCAAATGGAGCAGGAGATCGAGCGGACCTTCGAACGCGGGGAGCTGAACCCGGATCAGGCTCGCGGGCGACGCGACGCCCTCCTCCGTGGCCCCGGGGGCGCGCGCGGCAACGGCGGCCGGGTCGTTTTTCCGGAATTCGGTCATGGAAGCTTCATGGCCTCGCGTACCTCCCTCATGGTCTCCTGCGCGATTTTCCTCGCGCGCTCCTCCCCCATTTTCAACGCCTCCCGAACCCGTTCGGGGCGCGCTTCCAGCTCGCGGCGCCTCTCCCGGAACGGACGAAGCTGCTCGGCCAGGATCGCAGCCAGGTCCTTCTTGTTCGCGACGCACCCCAGCCGGCCCGCGCGGCAGTCGGCTGCGATCTGGGGCGCGTTCGCGGCGTTGAACGCCTGATGGTAAGCGAAGACGACGCATCCTTCCGGATGGCCGGGATCGTTCGCGCGGATCTTCTTCGGATCGGTGTAGGCGGTCCTCACCTTGGCCGCGATCGTCTCCGGAGAATCCGAAAGATAGATCGCGTTGTCCAGCGACTTGCTCATCCGCCGGCCGTCGAGCCCGGGGACGCGCGCGAACTGGGTCAGCTTCGGCGCCGGAATCGGGAAGACCTCGCCGTAGAGGCTGTTGAATTTGCGCGCGATCTCGCGCGTCATCTCGATGTGGGGCACCTGGTCCTCTCCTACCGGAACGAGGTTGGCTTTGTAGAGCAGAATGTCGGCCGCCTGAAGCACCGGGTATCCCAAGTGGCCGTAGCTCACCGTTTCTTCCAGGTGGAGGTCCCGAACCTGCTCTTTCACCGTCGGATTCCTCTCGAGGCGGCTCGTCGTCACCAGCATCGAGAAAAGCAGGTGTAGCTCCGCGTGCTCCTTGACGTGCGATTGGATGAAAACCGGGCTCTTCTCCGGATCGATTCCGGCCGCGAGCCAGTCGGTCACCATCTCGAGCGTGTTCGGCCCGATCTCCTCGACGTGCTCGTAGTCGGTCGTCAGGGCGTGCCAGTCGGCCACCATGTGGAGGTTCTCGCAGGTGCCCTGCAGCTCCACCCAGTTCTGGAGCGCCCCCAGGTAATTTCCCAGGTGGAGCCTCCCCGTGGGGCGCATCCCGCTCAGGATGCGCGGCTTCTTGCCGCTTCCGGCGGCCTTGGGTTCGATCAGAGCACTCCCCCTGTGAAGAATCCTCCGAGAATGTAGACGAACGGCGTGACGATGTAGCTGAAGAGGTTCACCCCGGTCGTCATTCCGAGCACGACGATGCCCAGGAGCACGAACGGCCCCACCCGGTCGAACTCGCGATACCGCTCGGCCCACTCGCGGCTCAAGAGCCCCGTCAGAATCCGGGATCCGTCCAGCGGGAAGATCGGGATCAGGTTGAACGCCGCGAGCCCGAGATTGACGACGACGCTTCCTTCGGCCATGTAGAGCAGGAGCCTCTCCATCGTGCCGGCCATGTGGACCGGCGCGGCGAATCGGACGATCGTTCCGAAAAGGAACGCCAGAATCAGGTTCGAGATCGGCCCGGCGAGCGCGATCCACATCATGTCCCGGCGGGGGTGCCCGAGGTAGCGCTCGTCGACGGGGACCGGCTTCGCCCAGCCGATCCTCTGCGTCAGGACGAACACGATTGTCCCGGTCACGTCCAGGTGCGCGATCGGGTTGAGCGTCAGGCGCCCCAGCAACCTCGCCGTCGGGTCGCCGAGACGGGTGGCAACGTAGGCGTGGCTGTATTCGTGAAAGGTGAGGGCGAAGAGAAGCGGCGGAATCATCAGGAGGATGCCCGTTACATCGCCCACCGACCCTCCTCCCTCCCCTGCCCGCCTCGGCCGGCGAGGTTCGTTAGAGCTTGGACTCGCTCTTCACGGGCGTGACGGTCGCCTCGCAAGAGTGAGCGAACCAGCGCTCCGCGGCCGCCCGGACGCTCTCGGGATTCAACTTGAGCAGCGACTCCTCGAACCGGCGGGGAAAATCGTAGCCCTCGCCCGCCACCTCGAACTGGGACATCGAGCGCGCGCGTACGAGCGGGTCGTTTTGGTTCGCGAAGGTGCCGTTCTGGACCCGTTTCAGCTGCGCGATCCATTCCCCTTCGTCGAGCGGCTGAGTTCTCAGGCGGCTCATGACCGCCGCGACCGTGTCACGGGCCGCTCCGAGCTTGCTCGGCGCGGATCCGAGGTAGACGGCGATGGAGGAGCGTCTCGGGTAGGGCGCATAGATCACACCGACCGTGGCGGCGAGCCCCCTCTGCGGCAGCCAGAACGCGATCGGAGAGCGATCCCCCGAAGCGAGATAGGACTCGATGATCTTGAACGCAGGATAGTCGGGGTCCCCGTAGCCGGGGGCGGCGTAGCCGTAGGTGAGGCATGAGGCGAGAATATCCCGCTCCGCGGTCATGCTCGTGTCCGCGGCGAGAGGGATGGGATCCCCCGCGACCGGCCGGAGCGCCGCCCCGCGCGGCACCGCGGCGAAGGCTTTCTCGAGGCGCGCCATCACCTTCTTGCCGTCGAAGTTCCCCACGAAGCAAACCGCCATGTTCCCGCCGACGAAGTACCGCTGATATTGGGCGAGGACATCCCTTCGGCGGCAGTCGGCGATTCCGGAGACCGTCCCCGCCACCGGGCGCGCCAGAGGGCTGCCCCGGTACATGGCCCCGAGATACATCGAGTAGGCCGCCTTGATCGGGCTCTCCCCTTCCCCGGCCGCCACCGTCAGCGCTCGCTGTCGTGAAGCATCCACCGCGGTGTCCGGGAAGGAAGGCTCCAGCACGCACTCGGCCAGGAGATCGATCGCCGCGTCCACCTGCTCGCGTTTCGTGGTGATCGCGATCTGACCCAGGTCGGGTCCCGCCCCGGATTCAAGGCTCGCGTCGGCCGCGAGGAGCCTCAGGGCGAACTCCGCCGGCGGGTGCTTCTGCGTACCGGCCACGATCGACTTGATCAGCACCTGGGAGCGGCCCGCCTCCTCATCGGTTTCGTAGATCGAGCCCATCCGGAGGGCGACCGCCCCGGCCACCCGCTCGCTCGTCCGTTCCTCCTGAACGAGGATCGTGAGCCCATTCTTCAGCACCTTCTTCTGCACGGGCGCGCCGGGGTCGTAGATGGGGACCCGCGCGGGCGGCTTCGCCTGGGGAACGGCGCGATCGTCCTGGCTTCGCGCCGATCCCGGCAGGAGAAGGAGGATCGCTGCGACCGTGGCCAGGAGCGGCCGAAATCCTTTAATCGACTGGAACTTACGGTGTTGAGCAGGCATGGGACCAGCCTATCAGAGGGGTGTGGCCGCGTCAATGAATTGGGCGGCATTCCGCGCGATGCGAACTGAATGAAAGGTGAAGTTTCTCGCCGTTTCGTCCGATTCATTAACCAGGAACCGCTCGGGGCGGTTCCGAATCGGAGAAACGCGACATGCAGTATCCGAGTTCCACCGCGAAGGGGCGGAAAGGAACCGCCGTTCTTCCGGCGTTCGCCCTGACGCTTTTGCTTACCGCAACGACCCCCGGCTTGGGGAGCGGCGAGGACGGTGCCGGGCTCAGGGGCCTGGTGCGCGAATTCAACTCCATCTGCGCCGACCTCCAAACCGCACGCTGCGATCTGAAAATGGGGATCCTCGGCGAGTCGTCCTTCGGCGACCGGATCCTGGAGCTCTTCGTTCGCGCGGACAGCATCACCACGCTTCTCGATGGTCGCTCGCCGGCGCCCCGGCAGATCGGGCCGGCATTCGCCCTCGAGTGGGGCTTGAAGTACCTGAGGGAGTCGTTACGGGAGAACTACGAGGGGATTGTCGAGGGGAACGGATACCGTTTCGTCACGGCCGACCTCGCGCTCAAGGCGGCGGAGGCGTGGCAGGGGCGGCTCCTCCAGCCGGCCTTCTCCCTACGGTAGAAGGCAAGTGGAGCTGGCGGGGATCGAACCCGCTACCTCTTGACTGCCAGTCAAGCGCTCTCCCAATTGAGCTACAGCCCCATCCTTTTGTCGCCGAGCCAACAAAGCTAATGGCAGAGGCCGATCCCGTCAATTGGGTTCCGGACACGGAGAGTCCATGCGGATGCTGATGTTGACCCGAGATCCCGCGGAAGCGAGACTTCCAGCGTGAACGATCCCCACCCGTTTACCGAGCGGAACTACCACTTCAGCGGCGTCGGCGGGAGCGGGATGGCCCCCATGGCCCAGCTCACGGCGCTGCTCGGCGCCCGCGTCACCGGGTCCGACCGGAATTTCGACCGCGGCCTCACGCTCCCCGTGTTCGACGCCCTTGCCGAGGCGGGCGTCACCCTCGTGCCCCAGGACGGCTCCGGCGTGGTGCCAGGCCTGGACGCGCTCATCCACTCCAGTGCGGTGGAGCAGAGCAATCCCGATTTTGCCCGCGCCCAAGCGCTCGGGATCACGCGGATCAGGCGCGGGTCGTTTCTCGCAAAGCTGGCGGCGGAGCGCCGGGCGATCGCGATCGCGGGCACGAGCGGCAAGTCCACCGTGACCGCGATGGTCGCCCACATCCTCGTGGACGCGGGTTTTGATCCCTCGTTTCTGGGCGGCGGGGCCGCCGCGAGCCTGGACGGGGCCTTCCCACCGGGAAGCCTTCGCGTGGGCGGGAGCGATTGGTTTGTCGTCGAAACCGACGAAAGCGACGGCAGCGTCGCCGAATTCTCCCCCGCGATCGCGACCCTCACCAATCTGACGCGCGACCACAAGGAAATGGATGTCACGACCGGGCTCTTCGCTCGCCTTCTGGAGCAGACCCGCGAGCGGGCGGTCCTCCACGTCGGCGATCCCGCGCTCGCCGCGGTTCCACGCCCAGACCGCCTCCCCTTCCTCACCGTCGCGGTCGAAGGGGATCCGGTCTGGATCCACGCGGATCTGGTGGCGCGCTCCGTGCGGCTCGAGCCGGGCGCCGTGTGGTTCGAGATCGGCGGCACGGAGATCAATGTTCCTTTCCCAGGAATCCTCACCGTCCAGAACGCGGCCCTCGCGATCGCGACCGCCCACGCGGCGGGGATCTCGGTCGGGCGTGCCGCGCGGTCTCTCGAAAGCTTCGCCGGAGTCCGGCGGAGACTGGAGCGGATCGGCTCCGCGGACGGAATCGAAGTCTTCGACGACTTCGCGCACAACCCGGTGAAGATCCGCATGGCGATCGAGGCGCTTCGGCCGCGGGGGGCGCTATGGATCTTCTATCAACCCCACGGGTACGGCCCCACCCGCTTTTTCCGGGACGAGCTGATCGAGACATTCCGGGAGGCTCTGCGCCCCGAGGACCGTCTCCTCCTCGCGCCCATCTACGACGCCGGCGGCACCGCGGATCGCACGATTCGCTCCGAGCACATCGCGGATCCCCTGGCGGACGCTGGAATCTCCGCGAGGGTGGTCTCCACACGCGACGAGGCGGCCCGCCAGATCGTCGCCGGAACGAGGCGGGGCGACCGGGTCGTCGTCATGGGCGCCCGGGACGACACGCTCCCCTCCTTTGCGCGTGCCATCCAAGTCGCGCTTGCGGCGCGCACCGGCGAGCCTGCGGCCGGACGCACCCAGCGCTAGGCGACGCCTCTAGCCCACGAGCTCCGCGATCGATTTTGCCTGGAGGAAGAGTCCGAGGTAATCCCGGCCCCCGGCCTTGGAGTCGGTGCCGCTCATGTTGAAGCCGCCGAAGGGATGGATTCCGACCAGGGCGCCGGTGCACTTCCGGTTCAAATAGAGATTGCCGACGTGAAGCCGCCGCTTCGCCTCGAGAAGGAGGGCGCGGTCGCGTCCGTAGTAGGCGCCGGTCAGCCCGTAGATCGTTCCGTTCGCGATCTCGACCTCCTCCTCGAAGGAGCGCGCTTTGAGCACGGCGAGCACCGGCCCGAAGATTTCCTCCTGGGCGATCCGGGCTTGGGGCTTCACGTCCGCGAAGACCGTGGGCTTGAGGAAATATCCCGGGCCGGAGTGCTTCGCTCCGCCGGTGATCAGGCGGCCCTCGCCTTTTCCCAGCTCCATGTACTCGAGGATCTTCTTTTCGGCCGAGGCGCTGACCACCGGTCCGAGGTAGTTCTCCCGTTTCTCGGTGGGACCGACCGTCATCGTTGCCACTTGAGCCTTGAGCCGCTCCAGGAATTCGTCGTAGAGCCGCTCGTGAACGATCGCGCGCGAGCACGCCGAGCACTTTTGGCCCTGAAAGCCGAACGCCCCCGCATAGACGCCCTTCACGCCGGCTTCCAGGTCCGAGTCCTCGTGCAGGATCGTGAAATCCTTTCCCCCCATTTCGAGGATCGCGCGCTTGATCCAGATTTGCCCTTGCCGCACTTTGGCCGCGCGCTCAGTGATCCCGACCCCGACCTCCTTGGAGCCGGTGAACGCCACGAATCGGACGCGCGGATGCTCTACGAGCGCATCCCCGATGCTTCCCCCCGGGCCGGGAAGAAAATTGAGAACACCGGCGGGGACCCCCGCCTCCTCCAGAATCTCGAATAGTTTCCACGCGACGAGCGGTGAGTCGCTGCTCGGTTTCAAGACGGCGGTGTTCCCCGTGACGATCGTCGCGGCGGTCATGCCCATCGCGATCGCGCAGGGAAAATTCCAGGGTGGGATCACGACGCCGACGCCGAGCGGGATGTAGACGAGCTCGTTATTCTCGCCGGGGTTCGGCGTGAGCGGCTGCGGGCCGCCCCATCGCATCATCTCGCGCGCATAGAACTCGCAAAAATCAATCGCCTCGGCGGTGTCGCCGTCCGCCTCGGTCCAATTCTTCCCCACCTCGAGCACCATCGTGGCGTTCATGTCGTGGCGGCGCCGGCGCAGCAGTCCCGCCGCGCGCAGCAGCACGTTGGCGCGCTCCTCGGAGGGCATCCAGCGCCACGACTCGAACGCCTTCTCCGCGGCTAGGACCGCGTCGTTCACGTGCTCGACCGTCGCCTTCGAGAAATTGCCCACGCATTCGGACGGATTCGCGGGGTTCTTGCTCTGGAACGTCTCTTTCGTCGTGATCCGTTTTCCGCCGATCACGAGCGGGTAGGTGGCCCCGAACTTGGATCGGACCTGCCCGAGCGCCTCGCGCATCCCCGTCTCCACGTCGGAACGGGAATAGTCAAGCATGGCAGCGCTGTGAAACTCCGGGAGCATGCACTTCTCCTTCCGGGGATGAGATCGATCGGCCTATACTCCGCCGCGTCATGATACGCGCCTCGGCGGCCGCTGTCATCCCGGCCCTGCTGCTCCCCTGGCTCCTGATCCCACTCAAGAATCCGCTCCTCTTCGCGATCCTACCGGTCGCTCCGCTCGCTCTCGTCTACGCGCGGGCCGTCGCCCGAGGGAGACCCCGCGCCGCGGCAACGCTCGCGCTCGCGTGGGCCGCCGCGCTCACGGTTTCCACGGTCGCCGCGGCCGCGCATTCGCCCGAGTCCGCGACGCGCGGCATCTGGCGCGCGGGCGCCTACCGGGAGGAAATGCTGCAATGGATCGCGACAGGGGCGGGCTCCGAAGGGGACATCTCGCGCTTTCTGCCGCGCGTGCTCGTCGAGTACGGTCTGGTTTTCCTGCTGTCGGCGATTTCCGGCGGGGTGGTGCGCTGATCCTGGGATCGCTCCTGCTCGGCTACATGAACGGGTACGTGGGGTGGGTGGTCGCCCACGCGGATCCCGAGATCGCGAAGATCCAGGCCGCGATCATCGCGTGGCCGCCTTGGCCGATCGCCCGGGTGATCTCCTTCGTCTTCGCGGGGACCGCCGCCGCGGCGTGGGGCTTTCCACGGCTCTTCGACCGGGGCGCTCCTCGTGCCGCGGTGAAGCCGCTCCTCATTGCGTCACTGGTATTTCTCGCGATCGACATCGGCCTCAAGTGGCTCTTGGCGCCGGAGTGGCGCGGTCTCCTTCGCGCGCTGCTCGGCGCGAGCGCTGGAATCGAGGCGGGAGGGAGCGGCTGAGCCCGAAGGCCCAGCCGCTCGTGAAGCAGACCGAGCTATTTGAGTATGGTGAGTGAGCCCGAGCCCTGCGTCGACGGCGTCTCGACGCGATAGAAATACTTCCCCGACGAGAGCGTATGCCCGTCCGATGCGCGGCCGTCGAAGCGGACGTCGTGATCTCCCGCGGGGTAACTCCCCTCGTCGAGCACGGTCCGCACGAGGCGGCCGTTGAAGTCGTAGATACGGATCCTCAGATATCCAGGCTCCGCCGTGCTCACGCTGATGATCGCCTCGGGGTTCATGGGATTAGGACGAACCCGCCGGACCACGTTTTGCTCCGGCCAGAGATCCCCGTCGACGGTCGCTTGCACCGATCCCCCGCCGAGAAGGTTGGCCGACAGCACCAGGTTGAGCGGCCCTCGCTTGTCGACGTGCGCGAAAAGCGCGCGGAGATCCTCCTTCGCGAACTCCATGTGGATTTCTTCCACGTTGTTTCGGTCGCGGTCGCCGCCGAGCGTCGTCCTCTCCGGAATCGGATAGATACAGGCGACGGTTCCCGTGCCCTCCGGCGCCGTGAGCTTCAGGGTCGAAAGATCGACCGAGCTGATTTCGAAGGATTCAGCCACGGGCTCGAGATAAACCGCCTCGCGCGGCTTGCCGGTCGCGAGCTTGATCGGGCCCGGATCCGTGAACGCCCGCGCCTGATACAAGGTGGCCACGTCCGCGGCCGTGGTGTCGGTGGAGGCGAGAGCGCCGTCGCTCGCCGCGAGCGTTACCCGATAGTGCCCCACCGCGGGGTAGGCATGCGATACGGCCGCTCCGACTCCCTGGGAGTCGTCGCCGAAGGTCCACGCGAAGGTAAGCGCGTCGCCGTCGGGGTCGGAGGAACCGGAAGCGCTCATCGCGACCGACATCCCCACGAGGCCCGAGTACGGCCCGCCCGCCGAGGCGACCGGGGCGCGATTCACCGCGCCGACCGTGACCTGAACCGGAACGTCGACCGACCGAGCCGGGTCGAGCGCGTCGCGCGCCCCCAGAGTAAGCGTATGTCTGCCCGCGGCGTCATAGCTTGCGGCCACGTGGAGAAGCCCAGTGCCGCTGCCCTGGTCGGTGAAGGTCACCGTGAGCGAGAGGGGCGCGCCCGAACCCAGAAAGGCCAGCGTCGGCGCCGGCAGGCCGCACTCCTGATCGGGATCGGAGGCGTGGACCAAGAGATCGGCCGCGCTCCCTTCATCCATCGCGAGCGCGTACCCGCCCCCGGGTACGCTCCAGACGGGGGTCCGATTCACGTCGGTCACGCTGACGGTGAAGCTCTCGTTGTCGGAAAGGGCGCCGTCGCTCACCGCGACGCTCGCGGGGTAGCTCCCCGAAGCGCAGT
>VBOW01000026.1 GCA_005893275.1 Candidatus Eisenbacteria bacterium
GACCAGACGCCGAGGGCGGCCACCCCCCCCAGCAGGAGGAGAAGCCACCAGGCGCCGGTCGCCAGGGACCCGATCAACACGGCGGGCGCGAGAGCCGCCGCGGCGAGCAGGAGAGCCCGACTCCGCCCTCTCTCTCCCGCCCGCTCCGGAATCGCCGCCGACGCCCCAAGGTGCGTCATGCCGGAAATGGTACGGTCGCAAGGCGCGCGGGGAAAGGCGGAATCGTCGCCGGGTCTTTGGGGGTCCGGGCGGTGATGGTATGCTGCCGGCCGATGATCGGGAAGTCGCGCTGCTCGGTGATCGTGGTGAGCTACAACTCAGCCCGCCACCTTCCACCCTGTCTCTGCGCCATCGAAGCCCAGCGGGGGGCGGACCCCCAGATTCACGTCGTGGACAACGCCTCCTCCGACGGCAGCGCCGAGCTGGTGCGCCGCGCATTCCCGCGGGTCCGCGTGGTGGAGAACCCACGGAACCTCGGCTTCGCGCGCGCCAACAACCAGGTGCTGGAGCGCGAGACGGCGGAGTTCGTTGCCGTCGTCAATCCCGATACCGTGCTCACCCCGAACGCGCTGGCCGCATGCGTGGATTACTTGAAGCGCGATCCCAAGGCGGGGGCCGTGGCGACCCGGCTTGTCTTTCCGGAGGGGACCCTCCAGCCTTCCTGCCACTCGTTCCTCAACCTCGGAAACCTGCTCGGGGAGACCTTCGGCGTCCATCGGCTCCTCCCGGGG
This sequence comes from Candidatus Eisenbacteria bacterium, assembly GCA_005893275.1. Classification (NCBI taxonomy): domain Bacteria; phylum Candidatus Eiseniibacteriota; species Candidatus Eiseniibacteriota bacterium. The sequence goes on from VBOW01000026.1 coordinate 732, forward strand.
CTCCGCTCACTCTCCTCTTTGCACATGCCGTGGTTCGCCCACGACCGGATCGCGGAGGTGGACTGGATCCAGGGCACCTTTCTGGTAGTTCGCGGTGAGGTGGTGCGGACCGTCGGCGGTTTCGATCCCGACTACTTCATGTACGGCGAAGAGATGGATTGGTGCCGCCGTATCCGCCGCGCCGGGTGGAAGGTGGTATTTCTGCCCGAGCCCGCCGTGGTGCACGTGGGCGGAGCCAGCAGCGCGCCGATCGCAGGTCCCATGTTCGTGGAGAATCTGAAGGGCCGGGTCCGGTTCCTCCAGAAGCACCGGGGCTACCTGGTGGCGACCGCGGCGCGGGCGCTGATCGCCGTGTCGGTGCTCCTTCGCTTCGCGTGGCGCGAGGCGGAGGCGCTCGGGCTCTCCCTCGCGGGGCGCGCCCCCGGGGAACCCCTTCGGCAGCGCCGGACGATGTTCCGTTCGGCGATCCGCTGGGTTCTTCGGGGACTCCCACTCTCGGCTCCCGACCTTGGGCCCTAGGACGGCGCTGGTTCTCACGCCCCGACTGCCGTGGCCGCTCGACGACGGCGGCCGGATCGTCATGTGGCAGTCGGTCTGGTCCGCGGCCCAGGAATACCGCACGATCCTCGTGAGCTTGGTCCACCCGGACGCGCCCGCGTCACCGGTGCCGCGCGAGATCGAGGATCTCGGCATCGAGGTGATCCCCATCCCCCACCGCCCGCCTTCGACGCTCGCCGCGGCATGGAGCGGCATCGCCGGACGGTGGCCCCTTACCCTGGCCCGATTCCGCAGCGAGGGCCTCCGGAGCACGCTGGGTCGTCTCGTCGAGACCCGCCGTCCCGCCTTCGCGCTCGTGAACCACCTTCACCTGGCCACCTATGTCGACGATCTCGGCCGCGTTCCCATGGTGCTTCGCGAGCACAACGTCGAATACCTATGGATGGAGCGCTACGCGCGCGCGCAGGGTTTGGGCCCGCGGGGTCTCTACGCGCGCGTCCAGGCGGGGCGCCTTCGCGCCGCCGAAGCGCGCCTCTGCGGGCGGGCCAGCCTCGTGCTCGCCATCCAGGCCCGCGAGGCCGAGATCCTACAGCGCCTCGCCCCGCACTGCCCGGTCCGGGTGGTTCCCATCGGCATCGATTTCGCCCGCTTCGGGGAACCATGCCCCGCGCAGCCCCCGGTGGTCCTGATCGCCGGCTCCTTCGCCTGGGAGCCGAACTCGCGGGGAGCGCTCCGCTTCTTACAGGAGGGGTGGCCCCGCCTGCGGGCCCTGGCGCCCGAGGTACGCCTGCGCCTCGCGGGGAAGGGACCGCCCGCCGAGCTGGTGGAAGCAGCCGAGCGGGGCGGCGCCGAGACGACGGGCTACGTGGCCTCCATGAGCGAGGAGTTCGCGCGCGCCTCGGTGCTGCTCGTTCCTCTCTGGGTCGGGGCCGGCGCGAGGGTAAAGATCGTGGAGGCGATCGCGGCCCAGCTCCCGGTCGTCTCGACCCCCTTGGGAGCGGAGGGACTGGGTTTGATCGGCGGACGGGACTACGTGGAGGCCGATTCTCCGGAAGCCCTGGCGGAAGGCGTGGCGGGCGTGCTTCGCGCCCCGGATCGCGGGCGGGCGGGGGCCCGGAGCGCCCGCGCGCTCGCCGCGGAGAGCAGGGGGCTCCCCGCGGTGGCGGCCCTCCAGAACCGCTACTGCGCCGAGGTCGCTGGCTAGCCCGCCCGATTCGGAATCGAAGCCGGGTGGATCACGCGCGCGCAAAACCCACGAAACGACTCCGCGTCGAAGAGAAATTCCGATCGCTTGCGGAGCGCTTGCGCCCGGACCGCGTCGCAGGCGGAGCTTTCCACGAACCGGAACGCATCCTCGGGGGAATCGTAGGCGTGCCCGATCCCGTGCTCGAGAACGAGCCTCTCCATCGCCGGGAATTTGCCCCGGGGAAGGAGAATCGGGACCCCCGCGGCGAGCGCGATGAGGAGCCGGCTCGGGTAGGACGTCCGGAATCGGATCGGAACCGCCTGGCCCGAAGGGAGCCGGTACGTCACGAGGCAGGCGCGAAATCTGCGCAGGAGCGATGCGGTCTCCCCGCTCGTCATCTTCTCCCCCCCGAAGGCCGGGAAGAAGCGGATGTTCTCGTGGGCGAGCCCGTCCATGCGCACGCAGTGCACGGCGAGCCCCGCTTGCGCGAGCGCGCGCAACTCTTCCCTCACGTCGTTCAGCGAGTCGGAGAAGTCGGCCTGCCCCAGGAACACGATCCCGCGCTCCTCGGGCGCCGCGGGACCGGCTCGATCGTCCTCGGGCGCGAAGGATCGCGGATAGTAGAAGGGCCTTGGGTGGATTTCCATCCACGGAAGCTCGCCCAGAATGCCACGCAGATACTCGCGCATCTCCGGATTGGTGACGATCGCGCCGCGCAGGCTTCGCGCCACTCCCCGGAGGGCCGAGACCTCGAGGCGCTCCCGCGCCCCCCGGCGCCACGCGGTCGGAAACGTCTCCATATTGAGGATAACGGGTGGCGCCCGCCGGCCGGCCGCGAGAAGGAGCCGGATTTCCGGGATCACCGTCGCGCCCCAGTGGGCGAAAACGAAGTCCACCGGCCCCGAGCCATCGAGGACCTCCGCCAGCCGGCGGACGAGGGCGCGATGCCAGGGCATCGGAATCTCCGGAAGGAGGCTCGCGTAGCGCGCGAGCCGCGGAGAGGGGATCTTCACCTCGTGATAGAGATTGCTGGCGACGGGAATGCGGGCTTCGAGCGCGGGGACGAATTCGTAGCGGATCGAGGGATCGGTGTTCACCACCACGGGCTCGATGCCCGCTTCGAGAAAGCCCGCGAGCGTCTTCAGCGAATCGGCCACCCTCGCCAGGTGGAGCGCGCGCAGGCTCATCGCCGCCGCGAGAGCTTTCGCTCCTGGGTCATGACGGAATCGGACCCCGAGCCGGTTCCGCCGCCGCCAGCCCGCGAAGCGGAGGAATGCGCCGCAGGATCCAGGAAAGAAGCGCGAAAACGGCCGCCCCCGCGGTTCCGCCGGCGGCGGCGCCGGCGAGCGCCGCGACCCGGCTCGTGACCCACGCCTCCGGCCACCGGGCCACGACGAAGGCCCCGCAGGCGATGGCGGGCCCCACGGCCAGGCCCGGCACCGCGAAGGCCGCCGCCAGCATCCTGCCCGGCGGGATCTCGAAGGCGGCCGAGAAGCGGAGCAGAAACAAGACCGCCCACACCACCATGGCCGCGAAAAAGGCCGGTCCGACGCCGAGGGGGCCGTAGCGCCCGATGAGGATCGCGCTCGCGACGACGTGCACCGTGAGAGCGATGAGCCCCGGGAGAATCTCGAGACCGGGCCGTCCCGCGGCGCGCCCCGCCGAGGTCGCGACCCCGGTGCACAGATTGAGGGCCAAGCCGGCGAGGAGCCACTGCGCCAGACCCGCCGCCGTGCCGTAACCCGGTCCCACCCACGCGCGAATCAAGAGCGGCGCGGCCGGGATGGCGCCCGATGCGAGAGCGAAGGCAAAGGCCGCGAGGAGGCCCGTCCCGCGGCGGCTGAGTCGCCGGAAGCGATCGCGATCGCCCGAGACCTCCAGCTCGGCGAAGGTGGGCAGCAGTGGAATCAGAGCCAGCGTGGGAAGAGACTGCACGGCGTTGGCCACACGGAAACCGAGCTCGAAATGCGTCACGGCGCGCACGCCCGCCCAAATGACTAGCAGGATCTTGTCGACCTGCTGCTGGGCCATGGCGATCACGTTGCTCGCTTGGATCGTCGAGCTGAAGCGAAGCCAAGGGCTTCCGCCCTTGGGCAGGTGAACGGACGGCCAGGACAGGGAGGGCGCCATCTTCCCCAGGGCGTAGAGGATGGCCAGGGCGGCCACCGCCCAGTAGACGGCCGTGCTCGCCACCACCGCATAAAGCCCGTAGCCCGCCTTGAGCCCGGCGACTAGGATCACGATCTGCGGGAGGGAGGCTCCGACTAGAACGGCGTTCTGTGTCCCCATGCGCTGGAGACCATTCAGGATCCCCATCCCCACGCTGACCAGGTTCGCGAAGGCGAAAACCACCGCGCTCACCAAGATCGCGAAACGGACCTCCTCGCGGTAGGGGGGCGTGATCTTGAGCCAGGCGAGCAAAAGCGGGTGGATGGCAACGATCGCCGCCACCCAAAGGGCGCCGAGGAAGAGATAGAGCCGCGTGATGCCCGCCAGCGTGTCGCGCAGCCGGTCCAGCTCGCCGGCCATGGCGTATTGCGCCGTGAATTTGACGACCGAGGGGCCCAGGCCCAGGTCGAAGGTCAGGAAATAGCTCGAGAGGAGGAAGAGGAGCGACCAAACCCCGAATCGCTCGGGACCCAGCTGATGGAGGATGAAAGGGGTGAGGGCGACCCAGAGGAGGATGGACCAGATTCGCCCGAAGACGATGTAGGCGGCGTTGCGGGCGAAGCGGAGGGCGAGGCCTCGGGGCACGGAGCTAGCCGGCGCCGGACCGCCGCACGCTCCAGGCGATCCAGAGCAAGGCCCCGAAGGCCGAAATCACGAAGCCAAGGGCGGTCAGGAGGCCGCGCCGGGGCCAGAATCGCCGATCTGGCGGATCCGCCCGATCCAGCACCTCCACCGTGGACACGTCCCGCGCCTCGGTGATGCGCGCCTCCTCGTACTGCGCCGAGAGCAACGAGAACACTTGCTCCTGGATCTTGACCTCGCGCACCAGACGGGCGAGCTCGAGCCCCAGCTCGGGTAGAGCCCCGATCTGGCGGTTGACCTGGTCGAGCTGCTGGCGCAAGCGGCGGACCTCCTCACTGCCCTCCGAGGCGTACTGGCGGACGACCCCCAGCTGCACCTCGAGGGCGGCCTGGCTGGCGAAAAACCGCGCCGCGCTCTCCACCGCCGAGAGCTGGTCGGCCGAGAGCGCCACGGTGCGATGCTGCTCCCCGTACTTGCGAAGCGCCTCCTCCGCACCGGCCAACTCCTGCTGCGTCTCCTGGAGGCGCTTCTCCACGAAGACCCGCATGCGCCGCCCCTTGGTCATCCGGATCTCGCGATTGAAGCGGTCCAGCTCGTCGGCGTAGGCGTTGGCGAGGTCGGCGGCCCGCTTGGGATCGCGGTCCTTGACGCGAATGATCACCGTGCCCGTCTCCCCCAATTGGAGGCTCGATTCGTTCTGGAGCCTGCGGATCGCATCGTCCTCGCGCCGCAAACCGTAGACCTTCTTGAGATCGAAGCGCCCTACGAGGGTGGCGGCGATCCGGCGGCTGGTCAGGATGGCCATCGTCACGTCTTCCGCCCCCGTCCGGTTCGGGATCCGGATCCCGGGAACGTTGAGACCGCGGAAGGCGGAGGACATGTTGAATCCGGTGTCCTCTTCCGTGGGCGGGAGGAGAACCGCCACGGCGCGGTACTCGGGCGGCCACACCAAAGCCACGGCGGCGGAGAGCAGGGTTCCCACGGCGACGGCGACCGACGCCCGGCGCAGATAGGGCCTCGCGCTGGCGAGGTAATCGGAGGGGGTGGGCTCGCGACCGGAAGGCGCTCGCGCGAAGCGATCGCGGTCCGGCAGCTCGGGGGTGCGATCGTGGGGAAGGTACGGTTCGCGGCTCATGGGCTACTTGCTCAACTGGTTGATGGCGAGAATGATCGTGGCCACCTGCCCCGTCACGATGACGGCGTCCCGGAACAAGGTCCAGAACGAGGTGTCCCTCTTCTCCGGCACCCAGATGAAATCCCCGGGCTCGATGCGGCTGGCGTCGCGGGCGAAAACCGTGTTGGTGCTCCCGGAATGCGTCAGGCGTGCGTCGCGGACATCGCCTCGCCGCGTCGGTCCCCCCGCCATTTTGATGTATTCGGCCGCCGTCCGCCTTCCCTGAAACGTCACCAGGCCGGGGCTCCTCACCGAGCCGTCCACGCGCACCGCCAGCTCGAGCCGAGGCACGTCGACGTGGTCCCCGTTGCGAAGAGGAACGTCGCTCTCCGGCGGCATCGGCGTCCCGGTCGAGAAGTCGATCAAGTAGGCCGACTGGCGCACGGCCAGCTTGCCGCGGAACGTCTGGTACTCGCTGTTCGTCATCTCGTCGCGCGTCAGCCGGCCCAGGCGCTCGAACTCGACGTCGTTCTCCACGCCCGACGTGTGGCGCTCGAGGCGCACGTTGCGCGCCGCCCCCTGCGGAGTGAAGCCACCCGCCCAGCGCACGAGGTCGCTGACCCGGCTTCGTCCTTCTTCGATCACGTAGGTTCCGGGGGACATCACCTCCCCGGTGATCGTCACCTGGCGGATCGGCCGCCACTCCGGCTGGGAACGAATGAAGACCCGATCGTCGGCCCGGAGCGCAACCGCCTCGGCCCCGGCGCCCTGCTCGAGGCTCGTGGTGAGGGTATCGAGCTGGTGCGCGCCGCGGAAACGGACGATCAGCACCGAGTCGAGACGGGCTTCGAGCAGCAGACCACCGGCGATTCGCAGGGCGGTGGCCAGGCTGTCACCCTCACGGAGCTCGTAGAAATTGGGGCGGGCCACCGCCCCGAACACGCCGAACCGCTGGATCGCCACCGGAACGATCACGCGGTCGCCGTCCTCGAGATACGGATTCGCTTCCCAATCGCCCGTACGCTCGAAGCGCTCGACGTCGGCGATCTCGACCCGTCCGTCGCGGCGGAGCACGCGAATGTTCCGGCGCGAGGCATTCGGGTTGGTCCCGCCCGCGGCCTCGATGGCCTCGAGCACGCGGGCCGAGCCCGCCACCTCCTGCATGCCCGCACTCTTCACCTCGCCCAGAACGTAGACCTTGAACGTGCGCGGTTGGAGGAGGCGGAGGTCGAGGGATGCCCCGGGTACGTACGGACGCAGCCGCTTCAGGATGTCGGCGCGCGCGTCTGCGAGTGTGCTCCCCCCCACTTCGACGAGCCCGAGGTTGGGAATGCGAACGCGGCCCTCGGCGTCGACCACGAAAATCTTCGTGTCGAGCGCTTTGCCGCCGTACTCGAGGCTCAGGACGTCCCCCGGCCCGAGGCGGTACGACGCAGGATCGACGGGGCCGGCGAGCGCAGGGCGCGGACCGCCGAATCGGGGTGCCTCGGCGCCCACACCCACCGCCGGCCCGCCCGTGGATCCGGTCAGCATGCGCAGCGCATCCTCTCCCGCCGTCTGCGCGCCCGCGGGCCCACAGCCGAGGGCGAGCGCGGCGGCGATCCCGATCCACCCTCGGGGGCGAGCGATCTTTCGGCGGGCCGCCGTCTCGATCCGGGTCGCGTCGCAGGCGTGGCGGTGGTCGTGCACGGGCAGGTCCTTCACATGCTGGATCAGGATCCCTTGTCGGTCAAAGGGTTCCCTAGCGCAAGCCTGCGGCCTGCTCGGGCTCGGGGATCATGGAAACCGCCGCTCGGACCCGGAACTCGGCGATCACTTCCCGGAGCGTCTGGTCCAGCGGGATGCGAGGTTCCCATCCGAGGAGCCGGCGGATCTTCTGAATGTTGGGGATCCGACGGCGCATGTCCTCGAAGTCGGAGTCATAGGCTTTTTCGTACGGAACGAATTCGATCTCCGACTCGCTCCCCGCGAGGCCGATGATGCGCCTCGCAAGCTCGAGGATCGTGGTCTCCTGGTCGCTGCCCACGTTGAAGATCCCCCCCTCCGCGCGCGGGCACAGCGCGAGGTCGACGAGCGCGCGCACCACGTCAAAGACGTTGCAGAAGCAGCGCGACTGCCGTCCGTCCTCGTACACCGTAAGAGGCCGTCCTTCCACCGCCTGCTTCACGAGACGCGGGATCACCATCCCGTACGCTCCCGTCTGACGCAGGCCGACCGTGTTGAACAGCCGCGTGATCACCACCGGAACGCGATACTCCTTGTGGTACGCGAGCGCGAGGAATTCATCGAGCGCCTTGGACTCGGCGTAGGCCCAGCGGCTGCGCGTCGTGGGTCCCAGCACGCGGTCATCGTCCTCTTCATAGGGAAGGTGGTCGCTCTTCCCATACACCTCGGACGTTGAGGCGATCAGAGTCTTCTTGTGGTGGCGGCGTGCCAGGCGCAGCACCGCCTCGGTTCCGAGAACGTTGGTCTCTATGGTCTGGACCGGATTCCTGATGATGAGATCGACGCCCACCGCCGCCGCGAGGTGGTAGATCATGTCGCAGTCATCGACGAGTCGGTCCATCACGCTCACGTTCGTGACCGTCCCGTGGACGAATCGAAACTCGGGACGCTCGACCAGATGGGCGATGTTCTCGAAACGTCCCGTGGAGAGATCGTCCACGGCGGTGACCGCCGCGCCGTGGGCGAGGAGATGTTCCGCGAGATGGCTCCCGATGAATCCGGCGCCTCCCGTGATCAGGATCCGCATGGACCGCGAGAAACGCGCCGTGGATTCGTTTCCGTTTCCGTTTCCGTTTCCGTTTCCGTTCCCGCTGCCATTCCCGTTCCCATTCGGGTGCATCGGTCCCTCTCGTTTCACATAGGGTCGGTGTAGGCCCCGACGTGAGGCCCTAGAGCTCCGGGGAAACGCCGCCGGTGGAAGCGATCGCACGGGCACGGCACGAACCGACAGGCAGCCGAGAGGTGCAAAAGGGGGATTGTCACCGTGCTCGATGGCGCCATGATGCCATACGGGGTGCTTCTTGCCAACGCCCTTCCGGGACCTCCTTCCGGAGTCCCAAGTCCATGGATCGTGACGTCAGGAATTGCCCGCCTCACGCGCCGGGCGCGACAGAAGCCCCCCGGCCCTCCGCCACGCCGTCCGCCACTCGTGGGGGCGAACCACGAGCCCCGCCCAGGACGCAAGCGCCGCCAGGGCGAGCGCCACGCCTGGGATGCCCCGCGGGGTCCAGATCGACAGGCCGAGGAGAAGCGCGAGCGAGGCGAAAAGGAGCCGACGATTATCGGGTCCGAATCGAAATCGGAGGGTCTTTCGCGCGAGCGCGTAATTGAGCACCGCATGGCTGACGTGCCCTGCCACGTAGGCGATCACGGCGCTCTTGAGGCCCACGCGATCCACGAGCAGGGTGAACGTGACGAGCATCACCGCACCATAGACCACGTCGAAGAGAACCCAGGGTCTCAGCCGGTTCTTGGGCACGAGCCAGATGGCGCAGAACCAGGCCACGGTGCGGAAGTAATCGCCCAGGAACTGAACGGGGAGCAGATCGAGCGCGGGGAGGAATTTCTTGGAATAGAACAGGGGAATCCAGATCGGGGCTCCCGCGAGCATGGCGCCGGTCACGGCCGTCATGAGCAGGACCCCAAGCCGGAGCGCTTCGCGCATGGTCGCGCTCGTCTCCTCGTCGCTCCGCTGCGCGGCGATCTGCGGCCAGACGATCGCGGTGATCGAGTTCAGGATGAGCGGCATGTAGAGGCCCGAGATGCCGATGCACACCTGGTAGATCCCGTTCGGACCCAGGCCCAGCTTCGACACGAGAACCGAGCGCAGGATGAGGACCGTCAGGGTCGCGGCGAGCCCGACCAGGAGCGCGCTGGATCCGTAGCGGAGGAGCGGGCGTACGAGCGGGCGATCGATGAGCGCGCGGCGCGGCGCGGGAACCGCGCCGGCGGCCGCCTCCTCGCCGCCCGGCACCCCCGCATGCCGCGCGACCATCCTCCCGCTCGCCCATGCGTAGACGCCCGCCACGACGACGAGCTGCGCCACGGCGCCGCGCAACCCGAAGAACCATGCCAGGGGGATGATCGTCGCGATCCCCGCCGCGGCGACGACCGCGTTCAGCGCCGCCATCGGCTTCACCGCCTGGTGCCCCTGCAGGATTGAGACCCGCAGGGAGGCGATCGCGGACAAGGGGACCGTCGCCGCGCCGGCGAGCACGACCCACGTCCATGCGCGGTCGTGGTAGAGCGCGTCCGCGAGCCAGGGGGAAGCAAGCGCCGCGAGCAGCGCGAGCGTCAATCCGGTGAGCCCGGAGAGGGTCAACGCGGTGGTGCGGACGCGCCGCACGAGGAACGCGTCCCCGCGTCCGCGCGCCTCCGCGATCATCGCCGTGATGCCGTTTCCCATGCCGAGCGTCGCGAGCGGGACCAAGACCGCGGTCAAGGTGGAGAGCTGCGCCAGGAGGCCCGTTCCCTGCGGGCCCAGGAGCGCGGCCAGGACCTTGGCGCGGAGGATGGCGGCCACGACCGTGGCGACCGAGCCGAGGCCCAGGAGGGCGGTCGAGCGGATCAGTCGGCGCACGGAGCCCTGGAACCCGGCCTAGCGGGCGCCGTACATGCGTTCGTAGTAGTGCCGGTATTCTCCGGAGCGAACCGATTCCCACCAGGAGCGATGCTCGACGTACCAATCGATGGTCGCGGCGATTCCGCGCTCGAACGCGACGGAGGGCTGAAATCCCGTCCGCTTCCTAAGCTTGCTCATGTCGAGCGCGTAGCGGCGGTCGTGCCCCGGCCGGTCGGTGACGTGCTGGATGAGGCTCTTGGGCTTCTTGAGCCGCTCCAAGATGAGCGCGGTGATCTCGAGGACCGTTTTCTCGTTCCCGGCCCCGATGTTGAAGGTCTCGCCCTCCACGTCCTTCGCGGCGAGAATCGAGAGCATCGCGGCGCAATGGTCGTCGACGTGAATCCAGTCGCGGGTGTTCTTGCCGCTTCCGTAAACCGGCATCGGCATCCCCTGCAACGCGTTCGTGACGAAAAGCGGGATGAGCTTCTCGGGATGCTGGAAGGGGCCGTAGTTGTTGCTGCACCGCGTCACGATCGTGGGAACGCCGTACGTTGCGAAGTAGGAGTACGCGAGCCGCTCTCCGCCGATCTTCGAGGCTGCGTACGGATTGCGCGCCAGGAGCGGCGACTCTTCCTTCGCGGCCTCGCCCAGAATTTCGCCGTACACTTCGTCGGTCGACACCTGCAAGAACCGGCGAACCCCGATCCGGCGCGCCTCCTCGAGAAGCACGTACACCCCGAAGGTATCGGTGAGCACGAACTCGTGCGCCCTCTCGATCGACCGGTCGACGTGCGTCTCGGCGGCGAAATTGACGACGATGTCGCAACCTTCCATCGCGCCGGCCACCGCTCTCGTTTCGCAGATGTCCCCTTTGATGAAGCGGTAGCCCGGGTCGCCCGACAAGGATTCCAGGTTCGCGAGGTTTCCCGCGTAGGTCAGCTTGTCCAGGACGGTGACGCGGGAATCCGGGAATCGCTTCCGGATCAGGCGGACGAAGTTCGATCCGATGAATCCGGCGCCCCCCGTGACGAGAAAGCGGGCCCGCGCGAGATCCGGCGCCTCAGCCATCCTTGCGATCCCAGCTGTAGGGAATGTCGTTCTTGTGGGGATCGATGCGATACTCGTCGGGCTGGTCGTATCGATAGAGCTCGGTCGGGACGTTCACGAGCATCGCGGGCTCGGTGCCGATTCCCTTCATGCCGTGCACCACGCCGGGCGGGATCGTGACGAGGATCGGGTTCTTCTCCCCCATGAAGAACTCGTTGATGAGCCCCCGGGTCGGGGAGCCGTCTCGCTGGTCGTAGAGCACCACCTTCATCATACCCTTCACGATCACGAAGTGGTCGGTCTGGATCTTGTGGAAGTGCCACCCCTTGACGACGCCCGGGTAGGCGACCGAAACATACGACTGGCCGAAGCGCTGGAAAAAGGAGTCGTCCGAGCGCAGCATTTCCATCAAGTACCCCCGCTCGTCCGCGATGATCTTCAAGGGTTTCACATGAACGCCGTGGATCAGCTGCATCATGCCCTCCCCACGCAGCTGTACGTGAACCCGAGGCGCCTCACCATCGCGGGATCATAGATGTCTCTCAGATCCACGATCACCCGCCGGCGCATGACACGGCGAATCTTGAGCAGGTCCAGCTTCCGGAATTGGTTCCATTCGGTCACCAGAACCAGGACGTCCGCTCCCTTCGCGGCGTCATACGCGTTCGCGCCGAACGTGACCCCGGCTGGGACTCCGGCGCTTCCGCGCCGAACGGCGGGGTCGTAGGCCCGGACACGCACCCCCTTTTTCAGAAGGGCCCGGATCAGGTCCAGAGCGGGCGCTTCGCGAAGGTCGTCGGTATCCGGCTTATAGCTCAGGCCGAGGATCGCGGCCGTGCGCGTCCCGCGCCCCTTGAGGGCGGCGAACACCTTCTTGGCCGCGACCACGCGCTGCGCCTGATTCGTGTCGATGACCGCGCTCACGATTCGGAGCGGCACCCCTGCCCGTTTCGCGAAGGAGCGAAGCGCCACCGTGTCCTTGGGGAGGCAGGAGCCCCCGAATCCCGGGCCGGGGTGCAGGAACTTCGGCCCGATGCGCCGATCGAGTCCCATTCCTTTCGCCACGTCGCGGATATCCGCCCCGACCGCCTCGGCCAAGTTGGCCATTTCGTTCACGAAGGAGATCTTCGTGGCGAGAAACGCGTTCGCAGCGTACTTCAACAGCTCCGCCGTGCGCACATCCGTGAGCAAGGTCGGCGTCTCGAGAAGATAGAGCGGCGCGTAGATACCCCGAAGAATTTTCTGTGCGCGCTCGGTGTTCGCGCCGATCACGATCCGGTCCGGCCGCATGAAATTCTCGACCGCCGTTCCCTCGCGCAGAAACTCGGGATTCGAAGCAACGTCAAAGGGCACGCGGCGTTTGGCGTAGCGCTTCAAGATCGCATGGACCCGGTCCCCCGTTCCCACGGGCACCGTGCTCTTCTGGACGACGAGCCGGTACCCGGGCATCGCCTGCGCCACCTTCTTCGCGACGGCGAAGACCGCGCTCAAATCGGCGGTTCCGTCGCGGCGCGGCGGGGTGCCCACGCAAATGAAAACCACTTCCCCCCAGCGTGTCGCCTGCTCGAGCGACGTGCTGAACCTGAGCCTCCGCTCGCGGACGTTTCGGGCGACCAAATCCTTGAGACCGGGCTCGTAGAACGGGATTTCGCCGCGCTCCAGGAGGTCGATCTTGCTTCGATCGACGTCCACGCAGAGCACCTCGTTGCCGAAATCGGCGAGCCCGGCGCCGCTGACGAGCCCCACGTAACCGGTCCCCACCATGACGATCTGCAATGTTTCCCCCTTTCAGCGGCCGATTTCTCGCCGCAGCCGTTCGCGTGCGTCGGTGTACAGATCTTGCAGCGTTCGCTCGATCGGAATGTCGGGAGACCACCGGGTCTTCGATCGAAGCTTCGTCGGATCCCCCACCAGGTAGTCGGCGTCCCGGGACCGCATCCGCTCCGGATCCTGGACGATCGTGGGCTTGAATCCCGCGGCACCGCACAGGATCTCGAGCAGGTCGCGAAGGACGTGCCCCCGTCCGGTGCAGACATTGTAGGTTTCGCCCGGCCCGCCGCGCTCGAGAAGGGCGTCGTACGCGCGCACCACGTCCCGCACGTCCCCGTAGTCCCGGACGCCCTCCAGATTTCCCACGCGCAGCTCCGCCGCGACGAGACCCGCGTCGATCCTCGCGAGCTGATCGGCAAAACCGGCGAGCGCGAAGCGCGGCTGTTGACCCGGTCCCGTGTGGCTGAAGGTGCGCGTCCTCACGATGTTCAAGCGATAGGTGCCCGCGTAGAGCTCCCCGAGCGAATCCTGCGCGGCCTTGCTGAAGGCGTAGGGGTTCATGGGCTTCATCGGGGCATCCTCCCGGATCTTCTGCCCCGGCGAGCCCGTCCCGTACACGTCCGCCGAACCCACGAGGAGCACCATGGCTTCCGGCGCTTCCGCCCGAACCGCCTCCAGGAGATGGAGCGTCCCTACCGCGTTCACGAGATAGGTGCCGGCGGGATCGCGGATGGATTCGGCGCCGGAGGATTGCGCGGCGAGATGGACGATTCGGTCCGGCCGGCATTCCCTCACCCACCCCGCCACCTGGCCGAAATCCCTGACATCGAGGGGACGATGGCTCTTGAGCTTCGCCCGCAGATCCCCGTCGGAATCGGAGTAGCCGAGCGCCACGTGATCCGCGCCGTAGAGCTCCTCCTTGGGACGTTTGGCGAGCTCGCGCGCGAGGTGGCGCCCCACAAAGCCCGCGACGCCGGTGATGAGCGTTCGCAAGGGGCTAGCGGGCCCTCCAGTACTCCAGGAGGTCCCGGAGCGTCTGCTCGAAGGGGATCTTCGGTTCCCAGCCGGTAACCTTCTTGAACTTGCCCGCGTCGCCGAGCAGAACGGGGACATCCGACGGACGCATGCGGGCGGCATCCTGCTCGACCTTCACCTTGACCTTCGACATGCCCAGGAGAACGTCGAGCATCTCGCGGATCGTCCAGGCGCGCCCGGAGCAAATGTTGTAGACCTCCCCCGCCTGGCCTTTCTCGAGCGCGAGCCAGTACGCTCGCACGACGTCGCGCACGTCGGTGAAATCCCGGCGCGCGTCGAGATTGCCGACGCGAATCACGGGCGGACGCAGCCCCCTTTCGATATCCGCGATCTGCTTCGCGAAATCGGAGCACACAAAGACCGGGCCGCGCCGCGGACCCTCGTGGTTGAATCCGCGCGTCCGGATCACGGGAAGCTTGAAGCTCATGAAATATTGATACCCGAGCATGTCCTGACCCACCTTGCTCACCGCGTACGGCGAGAGCGGCCGGAGCGGATTCGTCTCGCGGATGGGCAGCTCGTTCTCATGCACCATGCCGTACTCCTCACTCGAGCACGCGAGCTGGATTCGCGGCAGGATGTGCAGCTTCTTCACGGCCTCGAAGATATGGAGCTGGCCGATGATGTTGGTGACGAGCGACTCGGTGGGGGCGGTCCAGGACGTCGGCACGAAGCTTTGGGCTGCGAGGTGGAAGATCCAGTCCGGCCTGGCCTCGTCCAGCACGTCGCGCACCGAGGATGCGTCGCGGAGATCGCACTCGAACATCCGCACCTTGCCCGCAAAATGCTCGATGTTCTCGGTTCGGCTTCTCCAGCGCTGGATCCCGACGATCTCAACGTCCTTTTTCTCCGCGAGCATGTAGTCGACGAGGTGGCTTCCGGCGAACCCCGTGATCCCCGTGACCAAAACCCTCATGATCCGGTCCTTTCTATGGAAAGATTCGATGCGATCGAGGCCTCATAGGCGGCCACCACGGCCCGCGGGTCCCGTGCCTCGAGGATCGGCCGTCCCACCACGAGATAGTCCGCCCCGCGCGCCAGCGCCTCCTTGAGCGAGAGCGTCCGTTTCTGGTCCTGTACGGGGTCGCCGGGACCTCGGATGCCGGGCGTGACGATCAGGAACGGCGGCGCGTGCTCGTGACGGAGCGCCTCGATCTCGAGCGGCGAGGCCACGACCCCCTCCACCCCCGCCTCACGGCAGGAGCGGGCGAGCCCGAGCACTTTCTCCTCGAGATTCGTCGTGGGGTTCCAGAGCGCCGGCAGCTCCGACCCGGTCAGGCTCGTGAGCATCGTGACGCCGAGAACGCGCGGCCGCGAGGACAGAGACCGGGCCGCATCCGCGGCGGCACGGAGCATCTCGGGGCCGCCGGCCGCGTGGACCGTCAGGAGCGAAACCGGAAGCCCCTCGAGGGCCCGGATCGCTTTCTCGACCGTGGCCGGGATGTCATGGAGCTTGAGGTCGAGAAAGATCCGCTTGCCGCGCTCGGCGAGCGCCGAGACGGCGGGCCTTCCCGCGGCGTAGAAGAGCTCCAGCCCCACCTTGTACCAGGCGGCGGCATCCCCGATCCGGTCCACGTGCAGGAGCGCGGATTTCAGATCGGGGCGGTCGAGCGCGACGATGAGCCGGTCGCGCAGGGCGCCGCTCACGAAGCGTTCCCACGGCGCGCCCGCTTCAGGACCGGCCTTCCGGCGCGGATCACGCCGTGCTCGGAGGAGACTTCCAGGGCACCGACCAAATCGGTCACCGATGCGATTTCCGAGCGGCGCAAGTAGGATTCGATCTCCTCGACACACGCCTCGGGAAGGCCCGGGTTCGCGAAGAGGGCCGTTCCCACCTGGATCGCGGTGGAGCCTACGAGGATGAATTCGATCGCGTCGGCGGGATATGTGATCCCCCCCATCCCGATCACGGGAATGTCCACCGCCTGGACCACTTCCCAGACCTTCGCGAGCGCGAGCGGCTTGATCGCGGGGCCCGACAAGCCCCCGACGACGGTTCCCAGGATCGGCTTGCGCGAGATGGAGTCGACCGCCATTCCCACGAACGTGTTGACCAGCGATACGGCGTCCGCGCCGCAGGATTCGCATGCGGCCGCGATCTCCGCGATCCGGGTCACATTCGGGGTGAGCTTCGCGATGAGCGGCAACGCGGTGAGCGGGCGGATCGCGGTCATGACCTCGCGGGCCATGTCGGCGTCGGTCGAATAGCGAAGCCCGTGCGGTCCGACGTTGGGGCAGGAGATGTTCACCTCGATCGCGTGCGCGACGTCCGCGCGGCTCACCCCCTCGACCAGCTCGCAGAATTCCTGCACGTCCTCCCCCTCGACGGAGACGATCACCGCGCAGGGGAGTTCGCGCAGGACGGGAACTTTGATCTCGAGAAATCCATCGAGGCCGGGGTTCTCGATCCCGATCGAATTGAGCATGCCGGAAGGGGTCTCCACGACCCTGGGAGGAGGATTCCCGGCCCGGGCGTGTCGGGTCACGGTCTTCGTGACGATGCCTCCGATCGTGCTCAGGTCCACCAGGCGCGCGTATTCGGTCCCGTATCCGATAATCCCCGAGGCAACGAGCACGGGATTTCGGAGCACGAGGGAGCCGATGCGCGCTTCGAGGTTCGGCGTCACGGGAGCCGCTCCCAGTCCACGAGGGTCGCGTCCATGACCGGACCCTCGAGGCACATCGCGGGGTAGCGGGCGCCGTTCCCGGGCGCCCCGGGGGTAAGCGGCACGGGGCACCCGCGGCACGCGCCGACCGCGCAGGCCATCGGCCCCTCGAGCGAGGCCTCGCATCGGACTCCACGCCCCCCCGCGAACTCCGCCACCTCGTGGAGGAGCCCGTGCGGACCGCACGTGAAGATCTCCGCGGTGAGGGGCGTGTGGCCCCCGGCCTCCCATTCGCGCTTCAAAAGGGTGAGCACGCTCCCCCGATATCCCGTGGAGCCGTCGTCGGTGGCGAGATGGAGCCTCCCGCCGCGCACTTCGCGCGCTCCGTACAGCTCCCGGTTGGTTCGCGCGCCGAAGAGGAAAATGAAGGGGCGCTTCCTTTCCCGAAGCTTCCGGCTGAGGAACAGGAGCGGCGCCACGCCGCGCCCGCCCGCGACGAGAATCGGCGTGCGGCGGGGGCGCGGCGAGAACCCGACGCCCAGCGGGCCGATGAGGTCCAGCTTCTGCCCTTTGGGCTGCGATGCGAGCGCTTTCGAGCCCCGTCCCACGACCGAATAGTAGATGCGGACCGCGCGGATCTTCCCGCGTTCCACGAAGCCTTCCAAGCTGTAGGGCCGACGGAGCAGGGGCTCGGATTCAAGCGAGACGCGCAGGTGGACGAACTGCCCTGGCTGGGGCCGCGTGAATCCTCGAGGCACCTTGAGCGTGAGGAGGAAATTTCCCGCGGTGACCTCGCGGTTCTCCACGACCGAGCACGATACGAGGTTCATCGCGAGGGTCCGATGGTCGGCGTCGAGGTCGTATCCGCGGGCAGCGGCCCGGATGTGGCGCGCGAGGTATCCGCGTCGGCCGGCCTTGAGACCGCGGGCGGGAACGGGGGGGCCTTCCCCTCGCGCTGCGCCCTGTAGAGCGCCCGTGTGTAGTCGGCGAGCGAATCGCGACGCGCTTCTTCCGCCGGGGTGAGCGAACGCGCCTCTGGCGAAGGAGGCGTCTTCGCGCTGTCCTGCGCCGCGGCCCTGATCGTCGGGAGCAGCTCCTCCATCCGCTCGCGGGCGAGGCTCGTGTCGGGATGCGCCAGCATCGAGTCCAGGAGCGCCACCCTTTCGTCCGTTTTCCCGCTCCAGCGTTTCCAGAGATAGAGCGCCGATTCCGCGTACCGGGTCTTCCGATAGCGCCTCGCGATCGAGTCGGTCAGCGCGGCGGCCGACAGGGTGTCGCCCTGGTCGTGCGTGTGGATCCAGAGCCGGGCGAAGGCCGCCTTCGGGGCATAGGAGCTTTTCGGGAAATCGCGCTCCACCGCCGCGTACTGGATCAGAGCCGAGTCGATGTTTTGGATCTGGAAGTAGTAAAGCTCGGCGAGAAGAAACGCGGCCCGTGCCCGCGCCTGCGTCGAGTCGGACTGCAGGGTCTGCCGATACTGCTTGATCGTGGCGAGGCTCCCCGATCGTCGCGCCGCCTCTACCTGGAACTCGGAGGAGGCGGGCTCCGCCTTCAGCTTGTCGTATTCACGACCGGCGGATTCGAAATCGCCGAGCTGCGACTCATAGAGATATCCCAACCGGAACTGGGCTTCGTACGCCACCGGCGTGTGCGGATTCTGCGCCACGAGATTCCGGTATCCGTCGAGCGCCTCGTTCACCCGCCCGAGAAGCGCCATGCACCCGTACACCCGGAGCCCAAGCTCTCCGCCGCGATTCTCGTTCACGGCAAAAGGTTTCCAGCTCTCGTACCACGCGAGCGCGTCGCCCCAGCGTCGTAACTCTTCGAGCGTCTCCCCGCGCTTCAGGGCGAGATCCAGCCGGCGGCCGCCGTCCTCCTCGGCCTTGAGGCACTGCTCGAACACGATTTGGGCGCTTTCGTACTTCTTGCTCGTGAAGAGCGCGTCCCCCGTGCGCCGTAACGCGTCGGCGCGCTCGCGCTTCTTCTTCGCGGACTTGACCGCGTGGTCGTACCAGACAAGGGCTTCCGGGTATTTCTTGAGCGCGACCTCGCATTCCGCGCCGTAGTAGTAGAGCTCCCACTTCCGCTTGAACGAGGGGTACTGCGCTTCCGTCTCGCGGAACATGGTCTCCGCCTCTAGATAGTCTTTCCTACGGTACAGGGAAAGCGCCTCCATGAGCTTCGAATCGGGCACGAATGGGCTCTTGGGCAGGGAGGCGCGAAGCTCGCCGAACTTCTTGATCGCCCCCGTGTAGTCCCCCCTCCCGTACATCGCCGCGCCCATGTAGTAGACGGCGTCGTCCACCCACTTGCTCTTGGGATAGTCGACCAGGATCTTGTTGCATTGGCGAATGGTCGCCTCGTATTTCTGCGCCGCGTCGGCAGAAGGCGAGTCGTTCACACTCCGCTCCTGCGCCTTTTGGGCTTCGCGGTAGTAGCGCTTGGCGAGATAAAACGTGTTGTAGTAGGCGCAACCGGTGAAGGCGACGAGAAGAATCGATCCGAGGATCCAGGAGCCCGGGGGCTTCGCGTGCGGGGTCTGCATGAACGGCCCCATCGTATCACTTTCGGGAACGGCCCCGCTATCGGGCGCCGGCCGGGGCGGTCTCGGCCCGATAGGTGACTCGGCCACCGACCATGGTGAGGAGCACCTGTCCAGGAAGCTCCCACCCATCGAAGGGCGTGTTCCGCCCCATCGACGCGAACTCGGACGCGCGCACGGTCCAGCGGCGCGCCGGGTCGAAGACGGTGACGTCCGCCTGCGCCCCCGCTTCCAAGGTGCCGCCCGGCAGGCCCAGGATCTTGCATGGGTTCACGGTGAGACGGAGGATCAGCTCGGGCAGCGAGAGATGCTTCGGCTCCACCAGCGCTTTCAGGTAGATCCCGAGCGCGGTCTCAAGACCCACGACCCCGAACGGCGCCGAGTCGAAGTCATCGTCCTTCTCGATTTCCGTGTGCGGCGCGTGGTCGGTCGCGAGGCAATCGATCGTGCCGTCCACGACCGCTTCGATGAGCGCGTCGCGATCCTTGGCGCTCCGAAGCGGCGGGTTCATCTTGGTGCGGGGATCGTATCCCTCGACCGCCTCGTCGGTGAGGAGGAGGTAGTGCGGGGCGGTCTCGGCGGTCATGCGGATGCCGCGTGCCTTGGCGCGGCGGATGATCTCCGCCGAGCGGGCCGCGCTCACGTGAGCCACGTGGACGTGCCCCTGCGTCAGCTCGGCAAGCAAGGCGTCGCGGGCCACCATGGTGGACTCCGCCGCGTCGGGGATTCCTCTCATGCCGAGGCGCGTCGAGGTCCAGCCCTCGTGCATGACGCCGTCCCCCTTCAGATCCGGGTCCTCGGCGTGCTGGATCACGGGAACGCCCAAGCGGCGGGTCAGCTCGAGCGCGCGGCGCATGATCTCGGCGTTCCGAACGGGCTTTCCGTCGTCGGATGCGGCCACCGCGCCCGCCTCGACCAGATCCTCGATCTCGGTGAGCGTCTCCCCCATCTGGCCGCGCGTGACCGCTGCGACGGGGAAGACGCGAGCGTGCCCCGACTCCCGAGCGCGGCGGATCACGTACTCGATCCGCGGCCGATCATCGAGCGGAGGCACGGTATTGGGCATGCACGCGACGGCGGTGAAGCCGCCGCGGGCCGCGGCTCGCGTTCCGGTCTCGATCGTTTCCTTCTCTTCCTGGCCCGGCTCGCGCAAGTGCACGTGGATGTCGACCAGACCGGGGCAGATCACGGCGCCCTGGACCGGAAGCACCTCGACTTCGGGATTCGACCTCACATCCGCCGGGGCGTCCTCTCCCAGACCCGCGATGCGGCCGTTCGCGATCCAGAGATCCTGGACGCGATCGATTCCGCGAGCGGGGTCGAGGACTCTACCGCCGCGGATGCAGAGAGGGCTCGCCATGGGCCTGCTTCGTCTCCGTGGTAGGGGTCTCGGCGGCCGGCTCGCCCGGGGCCTTGTGCCCGGCGAGCAGATAGAGCACCGCCATGCGTACCGCGACGCCGTTCGTCACCTGTTCCAGGATCACCGAATGCTTCCCGTCCGCGACGTCCTGGGCGATCTCGACCCCGCGGTTCATCGGTCCGGGGTGCATCACCGTGACGTCCGGCTTCGCCCGCTGGAGCCGCTCGCTCGTCACGCCGTAGACGCGCGCGTACTCGCGAAGCGAGGAATAGAGGGTGCCCCGCTGCCGCTCGAGCTGGATGCGGAGGATATTCACGACGTCCGCCCCCTCGATCGCCTCCTCCACGCTCCGCGCCACCGTCACTCCAAAACGCTCCACCTCGGCGGGCATCATCGTCGGAGGCCCGGCGATCGTGACGCTCGCCCCGAGCTTCGTGAGCCCCCAGATGTTCGACCGCGCCACGCGGCTGTGCATGATGTCCCCGATGATCGCAACCCTAAGCCCCGCGACCTTTCCGCGGCGCTCCCGAACCGTAAAGATGTCGAGGAGGCCCTGCGTGGGGTGCTCGTGCGTCCCATCTCCCGCGTTGATCACGCCGGCATCCAGGTTTCGCGCCAGGTAGTGCGGCGCGCCGGAAGCCTGGTGGCGGATCACGACCAGGTGGATCCCCATCGCTTCGATGTTCCGCGCGGTGTCCTTGAGCGACTCCCCTTTCGAGACGCTGGAACCCGCCGCCTGGAAGCTCACGGTATCGGCGCTCAGCCGCTTCTCCGCAAGCTCGAACGAGAGCCTCGTGCGGGTGCTCGCCTCGAAGAAGAGGTTGGCCGCCGTGAGCCCGCGAAGGGACGGCACCTTCGGGATCGGACGGTCGAGGACTTCGCGGAAGGTGCGTGCCGTGTCGAGAATCGAGACAAGCTCCTCGGCAGAAAGGTCCTCGAGACCGAGCAGATCCTTGCGAGTCCCGATCATCCGAGGATCTCCCCGATCGACACGCCATCCAGGCCGTCGACTTCGTTCACGTGGACCATGATGACCTCGCGCCGGGACGTGGGCACGTTCTTCCCGACGAAGTCGGCGCGGATCGGGATCTCGCGGTGGCCCCGGTCGATCATGACCGCGAGCTGGATCGTCTTGGGCCTTCCCAGATCGATCAGCTCGTCGAGAGCCGCGCGCACCGTGCGTCCCGTGTACAGCACGTCGTCCACGAGGACGACGATCTTGTCGTTGATGCCGGTCGGGACGTCGGTTCCCTTGACGACCGGCTGGTGCGCGATCATCTGGAGATCGTCGCGGTACAGCGTGATGTCGAGCGCCCCGACCGGGGGATCGATGCCCTCGAACTCCTTGATCTTCCTGGAGAGGCGCTCCGCCAGCGGGACGCCGCGGGTGCGGATCCCGACGAGAACGAGGTCCCGGGCTCCGTCGTTTCGCTCGATGATCTCGTGGGCGATGCGGGTGATCGCGCGGCGGAGCCCCTCGCCGTCGACGATCTCCGCCTTCTCGCGAACGCGTTCCACCGGCTTTTCGGTAGGCACGAAAAAACCCCTTCCGGGACCGGAAGGGGTGATCGAGCGGGTGCCCCTTTCTAGTCTCTCGGAACTAGTTTGAAGGGAATCAGCGCAACGGGCTTCGATAACTGCCCATCGAAGATACCACCGACCGGGCTTCCGCTCAAGCCCGGTATTCTCCCGGAACTCGGCCCGGCGATAACTTGTTTCAGCGCAGGGGCCAGCGCGGCGCGGGACGCCGCCGGGATCAGCGGTACTTGAGGAAGAGAGCCTGGACCTCCTTTTTCTCTTCGGACGAGGTGTTGCTGTGTCCCGTGGTGGTCGTCTTCCTGCCCTTGTCCTCGGTAGTCTCCCGATAGTTCGTATTCTCCCCCGACTTGTAGCGGTCGAGCCCCAGCAACACGACCGCGTCGGCGCCTTTGGATTGCGCCTTCTCGAGGACCTTCGCCTGCAGCTTTTCCGCGCTCACGAGATCGTTGGCCGTGGCGACGACTTTCCCCATCACCTCGTACTCATGGGTCACGTCCTTCTCGGCAAAGAAGAGATCGACGTGGTTGGTGGGCGCATACGATCGCCCGATGTAATCGACGTGCGCGCACGCGGCGATCATCAGCAGAAACGGAATCGCGACAGCCGTTCTCATCGTGGTTTCTCCGTTGTGGTTTGCCCCGATCCGGGGCGCGTGGATCGGCAGCGGCAGTCTAGCGGCCCAGGGCGACCTTTTCCACCCGCTTTCATCGCCCCCGGGGCGGAGCCGCCCCGCGGCGGCCGCGCCGAGCGTTGGAATCGCCGAGCGAGGAGCCCGACAGGAGGTCCGCCAGCACGCGCCGGACATCCTCCAGCGTGTACGGCTTTTGCAGGAAAGCAAATCCCTCCTCTTCGAACTCGCCTCCGGCAAGCGAGTCCTTTGTGTATCCGGAGACCAGAAGCACCTTCAAGTCCGATTTCATGCTTACGAGGCGCCGCGCCAGATCCACCCCGTTCATGCCCGGCATGACGATGTCGGTCACGACCGCGCGGAACGCCCGCTCGTGCTCGTCGAATATCCGGAGCGCTTCTTCGCCGTTGCTCGATTCCAAGACCTCGTACCCCAGGAAGTGGAGCATATCGCGCGCGAGGGCGCGCACCGCGTCCTCGTCCTCGACGAGAAGAATGGCCCCACGCCCCTTCGCGGGCGGCTCGGATTCGGCCGTCGCGGCGCGGGCGCCTGAGGCGCCGGATTCGCCGCTCCGGGGCAGGAGAACCCGAAACGTGCTGCCCCGGCCGAGCCCGCTCTCGACGAGAACGTCACCGCCGGCCTGGCGCACGATGCCGTATACGACGCTCAGGCCAAGGCCGGCGCCCTTTCCCTGATCCTTCGTGGTGAAGAAAGGCTCGAAGAGATGCGAAAGCACCTCCGAGCCCATGCCGGTTCCTTGATCCGAGACTGCGAGCATGACGTAGGGTCCCGGAAGCAGGCTCGCGGCCTGCTTCGGATCCTCGAGAGAGACCTGGAACTCGGCCGCCTCGATGATGAGATCGCCCCCCCGAGGCATTGCGTCCCGCGCGTTCACCGACAGGTTCGCGATGACCTGCTCAATCTGGCCCCGGTCCGCACGGACGCACAGCGACCGCCCGTCCGTCTTGGTGAGGAGGCGGACGTCCGCGCCTATCAGCCGGTGGAGCATGGGCTCCATGCCCCTCACCACCTCTCCCACGTCGAGAATCTCGGGCGTCACCACGTCCCGCCGGCTGAACGCGAGGAGCTGCCGCGTGAGGAGGGCGCCGCGAGCGCCCGCCTTCTGGATCTCCTGGGCACTCCTACGCAGCGGATCGTCGGGAGCCATCCGCGTGAGCATCACTTCGCTGTGACCCTTGATGACGGTAAGGAGGTTGTTGAAATCGTGCGCCACCCCCCCGGCGAGCTGCCCGACCGCCTCCAACTTCTGCGCGTGACGGAGCTGCGCTTCGAGAGTCTTCCGCTCGGTGATATCGGTCGCGACGCCCAGCAGGCCGACGACCCGGCCCTCGCTGTCGCGCACCGGCACGTAGTGGCTCTCGAAGGAGACGTCCCCTAGGTCCACGCTCGACGTGAACTCCTCGCCGGCCAAGCAGCGCTCGACGCTTGCGATCACGTCCGGATAGTCCCCGTACAGGTCGTAGACGGATTTCCCGATCGACTCTCCCTCCAGCCGCCCGAGCCGCTCGAGCCCCCTGCCCTCGGACAAGGTAAGAATGCCGTCGCGGTCCATCGCGAAGAGCACGATGGGGGAACCCGCGACGACCATCCGCAGGCGCTCCTGGACGCTCCGGAGCGTGTGTTCCGCCTCCTTCCGTTCTGTGATGTCGCGCAGGAAGCCGGTGAACACGGGGGGGCCTTCCGAGGAAATTCGCGCGATCGCGAGCTCGACCGGGAACTCCGAGCCGTCGGCGCGCATGCCGGTGATCTCGATTCGGCGGCCGATCACACTCGCCTCGCCCGTGGCCAGGTGGCGCGCCATGCCGCGCCGATGTGCTTCTCGAAGCGACGGCGGGATGATGAGCTCCACCATGTCCCGGCCCAGAACGTCCTCCCGTTTCCGCCCGAAGATGCGCTCCGCGGCGGGATTGAACTCGAGGATCCGCCCCGCGTGATCCATCGAGATGATCGCATCGAGCGCCGCCTCGATCATGGCGCCCTGCCGGGCTTCGCTCTCCCCGAGCGCCCGTTCCGCCAGGCGACTCACGGTGACGTCGACCATCTCGACGAGGTCGACGCTCTTTCCCTCCATCTCGACGCGTGTCGAGGACACGCGCGCGATCCGCTCCTTGCCTTCCCGCGTGAGAACGCAGCATTCGATCCGACTGGGCGCCTCGTGCCCCGCGGCCGCCTCGTAGAAGCCCCGGAGGCGCTCCCAGTCATCGGGGGAGTGCAACGATCGGAGCGAGAGCTTCGCCAGCTCTTGCGGTGAATGCCCCAGCATGCGCTGCGTCGCCGGATTGGCGAGAAGGATTTGGTGGGTCTCGGGATCGACCATGAGGATCGCCTCGGCGTTCGCCTCGAAGAGGGCGCTGTAGCGAACCTCGGATTGGCGCAACGTCTCCAGGCCGGTCAGGTCCTGAACGAGGACCATGGCCTCGTGGGGTTTCCCGTCGAGCCCCTTGATGGGAAGCGCGGTCAGGTACAGGACGCCGGATGCGCCCTGGATCGTCATCCTCAGCTCCTGGTGAGTCACCTCGTTCCTCTCCAAGGCGTGCCGGATCGGGCAGTCGCAGGAGTCCGCGCCCGGCGCTCCTCGACCGAGCCGCGAGCACACCTCGCGGCACGGCCTGTCGATCCAGCTCGATCCTTCCCCGCCGGGCGGAAGGAGGACGGCCATCGCCCGGTTGTTCCAGCGAATGGTCCGTGCCTCGTCGGTCACGAAGACGAACGTGTCGGTTTGGTTGACGACGGCCGCGAACTTCTGACGCTCGCGGTCCAAGACGCGGAGATGATCGTCGAGTGTCTTGAACCAGCGCTTGTCCCGCTCCGCTTGGAGGCGGAGCTTCGAGACCTCGCTTCGGCTGATCGCGGTCGACGCCACCATTTCGACCACGGCGACGATCCAGGGGACGGTCTTCGGATCGCGCGCAACCTCGGCGGAGGACCAGGCGAGCGCCGCCGCGCCGAGCGGCCCCGACTCGGTCGAGAGGAAGAGCGTCCTGGTCGCGTGCCCACCCGGCTTCGCGCAGTCCGAAGCCGTCAGATGGGGTCCGCCCCGCCGGATTGCTTCGAGCGCTTCGACCTTGAGGCGCGGGCGCAGGGAGGCTTTGATCTCGGGATCGTTGGGCGCCCAGTGCTCGCGCAAAGGCGCATCGCCGTCGGCGAGGAAGATCACGGCGGCGTCGGCGCCTGTCCCGCGGCGAAGCAGCTCAAGAGCCTCCCCGATCGAGCCGTCGAGCGAGCTTGCCTGGAGGATGCGCGGGATCGCCTGGAGGAGGTGGTCCAGGTCTCGCTGCTCGAGCGGATCGTGGGTCATCGGCGGCCGGGCTAGGGAGCGCGCCCGAGGCGCTCGCGGGAATGGTAGAGCGAGGCGAGCCAGTCCGCGACCCGTTGCACCTGCATCACGGCACCCTCATCGAAGGCGGCGACCTGATGGCTGTCGATGTCGATCTGGGCGTAGATCTTCTCGCCGCTCCGGATGAGGATCACGAGCTCGGATCTCGTCTCCGTGCTGCACGCCAGGTAGTTGCTCACGAGGCGCACGTCGGGGACGTTGATGTTTCGCCGCTCGGCCACGGCCGTGCCGCACACGCCGCGTCCCACGCCGATGAATACGTGATCGGTGGGCGCCCCGACGAACGGTCCGAGTCTGAGAACGTTGTCAGGGAATAGCTCGTAAATGCCGGTCCAGTGAAACCGTTCGTCCAGGTCGTGCAGGCCGCGGACGGCCGCGTGAAGAAGGTCCTCGAACGGGACCCCCAACCGATGGCGCGCTTCGAGATCGGCGATGACTCGGTCTGCGTTGTTCATTCGCTCTGCGCCCCATGGTTCCACGCCGGTGGTCCGACCCGCGGGCTTGGCCGTGCGGACCCGCATCGGGATAGATCGGCGGAGGAGGCGGCTTCTTGATGCCGGGGTGGGTCGGGGGTTCCGCGAATCGTGGGAAGGGAGCTGCCTCCAGGTCGTTGAGGACAATGCCGTTACGGTCTTCTCCCCCCCAGCTCCGGGCGCTCCTGGCCGATCGGCAGTAAGTCCTAGGCGGGGCGCGCGGCCGCGGCGCCCCGCGCCACAGCCTCAAGCAGGGTCTCCTCGTCGCGGACGGGGGAGGGCCCGAGAAGCCCAGCAAGGCGGAGCACACGCTCGAGCCGTATGAAATCGGGCCCGGGAATTCGCGCGCGGGCGAGCAGGCGATCATCCCGCAGCAGGAGAGCCGTCGGGCCCTGGACGTTCGCCGACCCCGATCCATCTTCCCCGCGAAGGAGCACGACGACGCGGCTCGCGACCGCGGCGACGAAGCCGAGATCATGGCTCGCGAGGAGGACAGTCCGCCCGCGCTCGCGGAGGCCGTCGATGACCTGGGCCAGCGCGCGCCTTCCTTCCGGGTCGAGCCCCGCGGTTGGCTCGTCGAGGAGCAAAATCTGAGGAGGCTCGACGATCACGCCGGCCAGCGCCGCGCGGCGCTTCTCTCCCTCGCTCAGCGAAACCGGGAATCGGTCCGCGAACCTCTCGGGATCCAGCCCGACCTCGACCATCGCCCTCCGCGCGCTTCTCGCGCGTTCCTCCGCCGGGATCCCCTCGACCCAGAGCAGCGCGGCCACGTCCTCGAGGACCGTCCGTCCGAAGAGCTGCCGCTCGGGGTACTCGAGCGCGAGCGCGACCGGCCGCACGCGCGGGATCGCCGGCCTCTCGCGGTGGATCGTGCCCTCCGTCGGATCGACGATGCCGGCAGCAAGCTTGAGCACGGTGGTCTTGCCGGTTCCGCTCCGGCCGATGAGCGCGACGACCTCGCCGCGCCCGACTTCGAGATCCAGCCCCGACACGACGGGTGCGCCGCGCCTCCCGCCGGGCGACCACGCCACGCCGCGCATCGTGAGCGCGGCCGGGCCACGGGGGGCGGGGATCGGGTCCGGCTCCGGCAGGGGCCCCGCCGATGCGGCGTGGGTCTCGCCGGCCCTTCCGGCGTCGCCCAACACGCGCTCCACCTGCTCCGCGTCCGCGGACAAGGGCCCCGACCAGCGCCCTTCGATCGCGAGGAGCGCCGAGACCCGGAGCGCGAGCGGGAAAGGAACGCCGGTGCTCTCGATCACGGCGCGCGGCGTGAGCTGGGAGGCGGGTTTGAGCGCGCGCGCCTCGAGGACGTAGAGGGTCTCTCCGGGAAAGGGCGGGTCGGCCTCCTGGTGGGTACGGATGACCGCGCGACCGCACGCGATCGCCTCACCGACGATCCTCCCTTCCAGCTCGCGTCGCGAGCCCGGGTCCAGGTGCGCGAGGGACTGATCGAGCAGCAGGCAGCGCGGCGCCGCGGCGAGCGCCGCGGCGAGGAGGGTTCGGGCCTTCTCCCCGGCGCTCAAGCTCTGGGGCGGGCGCCCCGCAAGGGACGACAGGCCGAAGTCCCGGAGCGCCGAGGCGGTCCGATCTCGAACGTCGCGCGGGGTGATCCCGAGCGATTCGAGGCCGAACGCGATCTCGGCCTCGACGGTGTCCGAAAGGAATTGAGGATCGGGCTCTTCGAAGATCGCCGCGACGTCGGGCCAGAGCGAGCGACCTTCCGGACCGACGCGCACCTCCTCCCCGCCGAGGAGAAACCGGCCCGTGGTCGGCGGAGCGAGCCCCGCGAGAATCCGGATGAGGGCGGTCTTGCCGGAGCCGTTTTTTCCGAGGAGCAGGTGGCTCGACCCGGGAGGAGCCGCGAGGTCCACCGGTCCCACGAGGAATGCGGCGCCGCCGCCGGGAGGAGGGGGCGCCGCGTATGCGACGCCTTCCAGCCGGATCACGGACCGGCTCCGGCGCCTTCGACGTCCCGACTCCGGCTCCTGCGCCGGATCACATCGTGGTCCGCGCGCTCTCGTGGAGGAAGGAGCGGACCTCGTCCATGACTTCGACCAGGGGACGCCCCGCCGCCTGCGCGAGACGCTTCAGGTCCTCGTATTCCGGAACTCGCCGTTCCTCGCCCGAAGGGAGGACGGCCGTCTTCACGCGGATTCGCCCCAGCGGCGTCTCGACCTCCGCGATCGTGCGCGTGAGCTCCACCCGCCCTTCGTGACGCACGCGCACGCCGATCGTCGTTGATTCCGCGAAGAGCCGCTCGATCACGGCATGGGCGGACGAGGGCTCGCAGATCGCCGTGACGAGGACGCCCGGGCGCCCCTTCTTCATCTGCACCGGGGTGAGAAAGACCTCTCGCGCCCCGCTCTGGAAAAGACTCTCCGTGAGGTGGCCGTAGAGCTGCGGGTTCATGTCGTCGATCGTCGTCTCCAGCACCTCGACCGCCCCCTCCGCCTCCGGCGTCAGCGGATCGCCGAGCAGGGCCCGCACGATGTTCGGGCGTTCGGCGAGATCGCGCGAGCCCGCGGCGATGCCCGTTCGACGCGGCCGGATCCCGACGGGCTCGCCGATCGTCTCGCAGAGGGTCCGGAGGAGCGCCGCGCCGGTGGGCGTGGTCAGCTCGGCTTCGATCTCGGTCATCCGGACGGCCACGCCCTCGAGAAGGCGCATCGTCGCCGGCGCGGGGACCGGGAGCGTTCCGTGGGCCGCCTGGACGAAGCCCCTCCCTTGGGGAATCACCGAGGCGTGGCATCGATCGACCCGGAGGATTTCGAGCGCCCATGCGGTGCCCACGATGTCGACGATGGCATCAAGCGCGCCCACCTCGTGGAAATGGACCTTTTCCAGGGTTGTCGCGTGCACTTCGGCTTCGCAGCGCCCCAGGAGCTCGAAGGCGCCCAGCGCCCGGCGAAGCACGCGCGGCGGCAGAGCGCCCCCTTCCAGCATGCGGCGGATTTCCGTGAAGTGCCGGTGGGACCGGCTTTCCTCGACCTCCACGTGGAGCTGAAGGGCGTCGAACCCGTGACGCTTCACGGTGGTCGAGCGGAGCTCGATTCCTTCGAGAGGGAGCGAGCGCAGCTTGCGCTCGATCTCGGGAAGCGGCGCGCCGAGCGCCACCAACGAGCCCAGGATCATGTCCCCGCTCGCGCCGCCGACGCAGTCGAAGTAGACGATGCTCACGCCGATCTCCCCGCGCGGGACCTGAGCGCGATCACGCCGGCGGCGTAGCCCGCTCCGAACCCGTTGTCGATGTTCACGACCGTGACCCCGGCGGCGCAGGAGCTGAGCATCGCGAGGAGCGCCGCCAGACCCCCGAACGAGGCCCCGTAGCCGGCGCTCGTGGGCACGGCGATCACCGGTCGGTCGGTGATGCCGCCGACCACGCTTGCGAGCGCGCCCTCCATGCCGGCCACGACTACCACCGCGGAGGCCCGCCTGAGCGCCGGGACGTGCTTCAAGAGGCGGTGGATCCCGGCCACCCCCGCATCGTACACCCGGCCCACCGGCAGGCCCATGAATTCAAGGGTGACCGCGGCTTCCTCGGCGACCGGCAGGTCGGATGTCCCCGCGCTCACGACGAGCACACGAGCTGCGCGCCGCCGGGCCCCGCGACGACGACGCCCCGGGTTCTGAACGACCACCGTCCGTGCCGCTTCGTTCCAGGTCGCGGCGCGGCCGAACTCGCCGACCATCGCCCGGGCCTGCTCCGCGCTCGCGCGTGTCGCGAGCAGCCGGCCGCTCTTCGCAAAGATCGCGCGCGCGATCGCGAGGCACTGCGCCCTGGTCTTGCCCTGGCAGAGGATGACTTCGGGAAGCGCCTGGCGGATTCCTCGGTGGTGATCCACGGTTCCCGCGCCGATCGATTCGAACGGAAGGTGGGCGATCGCTTCGAGCGCCTGGCGCGTGGTGACGCGTCCCCGGCGTACGTCGAGGAGAAGCTTACGGAGCCGCGCAGGATCCATGCGCGTCTGCGTCCCCGCCGCTCCACTCCGCCGTGCCCGAAGGCCCGGGCTCGGGGGCGCTTGCCTCGGGGGCGCTCTCGAGCTTCTCCAGATACCGGGTGAGCAGCGTCTCCACCTCGGCCGGGGTCGTGCTGTGGTTTACCTCCCGGCAGATCGAGGAGTTGTCGTAGAGCCCACGCACATACCATGCGACGTGCTTTCGCATGAGGACGGCGGCGTAATCCCCCTTCTTCGAAGCGAGGTCGTGGAGGTGGGCGATCGCGGTCAGGATCCGTTCGCGCGGGGTGGCGTCCGGACCGGGATCTCCACCGTTCAGAAGCCTCTGGGCGCGCGCGAAGAGCCACGGATTCCCGAATGAGCCCCGTCCGACCATGACCCCGTCGCATCCGGTGTCCCGAATCATGCGGAGCGCGTCCTCGGGAGTCTTCACGTCGCCGTTTCCGATCACGGGGAGGGTCGTGTTCCGCTTCACCTCCGCGATGACCTCCCAGTGCGCCTGGCCGGTGAATTTTTCGGAGCGGGCGCGCGCGTGCACGGTGACCCACT
This sequence comes from Candidatus Eisenbacteria bacterium, assembly GCA_005893275.1. Lineage (NCBI taxonomy): Bacteria > Candidatus Eiseniibacteriota > Candidatus Eiseniibacteriota bacterium. The sequence goes on from VBOW01000026.1 coordinate 31,711, forward strand.
TCACCCCGGAGCGCTCGAGCGCCTTCGCGACATCCGGGGCGTTGGTCGAATTCCGGTCCCAGCCGATTCGGATTTTCGCGGTGACGGGAAGCGAGACGGCGTTTACGACCGCGGTCGTGACGCGCTCCAAACGGTCCAAGTCCGTGAGCATCGCGGCGCCGGCATCTCGGGCGATGACCTTGCGGACGGGACAGCCGTAGTTGAGGTCGAGCGTGTCGAAGCCCAGCCCTTCGCACATCCGGGCGGCCTCGGCCATCACCTGGGGATCCGCTCCGCAGAGCTGGGCGCCGATCGGGCGCTCCTCGGGGCGGTATTCGAGCAGCTCGAAGGTCTTGGGATTCCGCCGGACGAGACCGTCCGACGAGGTCATCTCGCAGAAGACCATGGCGGCGCCGTGCCGGCGCGCGATTTGCCGGAACGGCGAGTCGGTTACCCCGCAGAGCGGCGAGAGGAGAACGTGGCCCGGGACCTGGACCGATCCGGCACGCATCGCTCCTAGCGAACCGACTTGGAATTCAAGGGAGAGGTCTGCGTCGTCATCTTGCCCTTGTTCAGCTCCGACGCGAGCGCCAGGAGCTTGGGCAGGGTCGGCGCCTTGTCGAAGAGCGCCGCGGCCGCCTTGACCTGCTCGTCGTCTTCGAGCGCGATGCGGTAGGCCTCTTCCTCGCCGCCGAAGCGCCGGCCCAGCTCGCGCCGGATGCCGCCGTCGACCCACCGCTTGGCCGCGGCGAGCGAGTCCGGACTGGCCTCCACCTTCTCGTCCTTCATGATCTGCAGGAACTCGTCACGGATCCCGGAATTGAGCGCGTAGTCGGCCGGGGGTTCCTTGTGTCTCGCGGCGTACCGGACCGCGTACTTGAAGAAGACCTGCTTCGCCTCCAAGTCCTCGATCACGCGCGGGAGCTTCACGTCGACCAGCTCGACGTCGGGGTTGATGCCGCCGCCCCCGTACACGACGCGTCCCATTTCGGTGCGGTACTCGGGCTTGGCCTTCTTCGCGTCGGTCGCGTCGGTCTTGTCGGTCTTGTCGCCGTCGTCGGTGTCCTCGTCGTCCGCCAGCGCCCCATCCTTGAGCTGCTCGTCCTTCTGGATGCAGCGGCCGCTCGGGGTGTAGTACTTCGCCGTGGTGAGCTTGAGCTTCGGCCCCTTGACGCTCCGCGTGAGAGGGATCACGGTCTGAACCAGACCCTTGCCGAACGTGGTCCTTCCGACGACGAGGCCCAGATCCAAGTCTTGCAGCGCGCCCGAGACGATCTCGGAAGCGGAGGCCGTCCATTGATTCACGAGGATCACAATCGGGTACTGATTATGCGTCTGATCGGCGGTCGAGACGAAGTCGCGGTTTTGGGATGAGTCGCGCCCGCGCGTGTAGACGATCTTCTTCCCGCGCGGCGTGAACTCCTCGGCCACCTCCACGGCCTGGGACAGGAGGCCGCCGGGGTTGTAGCGCAGGTCGATGATCACACCCCGCGGGTGCAGCTTCTCGAGCTTGTCGAAGGCGGCGTCCATCTCCTGCCGGCTCCGCTCCGAGAAGTTCGAGAGCCGGACGTAGCCGACCCCGTTCGAGAGCATGCCCGAGTAGGGAACGCTCTTGATCTGGATGATGTCGCGCACGATGTCGAAGTCGAGCGCCTTGTCTCGGCCTTCGCGGAGGATGGTCAGCTTGACATGCGTTCCCTTTTCGCCGCGCATTTTCTTCATCGCATCGTCGAGCGAAAGGCCCTCGGTGGACACATCATCGATCTTCGAAATGCGGTCGCCGCCCAGGATGCCCGCCTTCCACGCCGGCGTCCCTTCGATCGGAGCGATCACGGTCACCCAGCGGTCGCGCATGCCGATTGAGATACCGATTCCGCCAAAGGCGCCGTGGGTGGTGGTCTCGAGGCGCTCGGCCTCCTCCTTGTCGAGGTACTGCGAATAGGGATCCAGCGTTCGGAGCATCCCCCGGATCGCAGCGTCCATCAGCTTGTCGCTGCTCACGGGTTCGACGTAATTGTCCCGGACCTTCGTCAGAACCTGGATGAAGCGCTCGATATTCGAATAGGTGTTGTCGTTCGATTCCTGGACTCGAGCGACCGCCCACGTGCCCGCGATCAGAGCGACGACGAGGACGCATACCGCGATGATTTGCCTTCGATTCATGGACGGTTCACCTCTGTACGTTGGGAGTCCGGCCGCTCAAGATCCGGTGCACATCCTCCTCGATTTGACGCGCGAGAGTCTCTTCCGGAGACGTACCCCGCAGTACCACAATCCGTTCCGGCTCACGCCGCGCGATCTCCAAATAACGCGCGCGGACGGCTTCGAAGAACGCCCGGCTTTCCGATTCGATCCGGTCCGGCGGCACGCCCGTACGCTGCTTCGCCCTCGCGAGCCCGACCTCGATCGGGACGTCGATCAAGTAGGTCCGGGCCGGCTTGAGCCCGCCCGTCGCCCACTCGTTGAGCGATGTCAAGAAGGCTTCCGGAATCGTCCGACCGCCCCCCTGGTAAGCCAGCGTCGCATCGGTGAACCGATCGCAGACAACGACTTCGCCGCGGCCGAGGGCGGGCCGAATGGTCCGCGCCACGTGCTGGGCCCTCGCCGCCAGGAACAGGAGCAGCTCCGCACCGGGGGCGAGAGGCTCCTCCCCTGCCCGCAAGATCAGGTCACGGACCCGTTCCGCAAGAGGGGAGCCGCCGGGCTCACGGGTTAAGCATACAGGAATTCCCGCTTCGACGAGCGAATCGCGTAGCCGGGAAGCCTGGGTGGTCTTGCCGGACCCCTCGATCCCCTCCAGGGTGATCAAGAGCCCCGTCACGGTGTCGCCGCCCGGATTAGACGCTCTTTCGAGCGGCGCGCTTGAGACCGCTTCGAGGCGCCGCCACCTGCCGCCGCCGCTCCGCTACCGCGGCCTTGGGGGCCGGCCTTCTCTTCTGGCCGTACTTCTCGATGAACTCCTCGACCATGCGGCGGGCCTGATCGTCGGGGTACTGGACCGGCGGGGACTTCTTGAAATACGCAGAGGGCCCGATGAGCGCCCCCGAAAGCCCGTTGTCGAGCGCGAGCTTCGCGCATCGGACCGCGTCGATGATGACGCCGGCCGAGTTCGGCGAATCCCAGACCTCGAGCTTCAGCTCGACGTTGAGCGGAACATCGCCGAATGTGCGCCCCTCGAGCCGGATATAGGCCCACTTGCGGTCGTCCAGCCATTCGACGTAATCGCTCGGCCCGATGTGTACGTTCTTCTCTCCCAGATCGTAGTCGAGCATCGACGTGACCGCGTTCGTCTTCGAGATCTTCTTCGATTCGAGGCGCGAGCGTTCGAGCATGTTCAAGAAATCGGTGTTCCCGCCGACGTTGAGCTGGCTCGTGCGCTCGAGGCGAACGCCGCGCTCCCGGAACAGACGCGCGAGCACGCGGTGCACGATCGTCGCCCCGACCTGCGACTTGATGTCGTCGCCGATCACGGGGAGTTTCTTCTGCTCGAATCTCCGCTGCCAGTACTTTTCCCGCGCGATGAAGACCGGTATGGCGTTCACGAAACCACAGCCCGCGTCCAGGACCTGCTCGACGTACCACTTCGTGGCCTCTTCGCTGCCCACCGGAAGGTAGTTGATGACGACGTCGGTTTTCGTATCGCGCAGGAGGCGGACGATGTCCGCGGTCGATCCGGGCGCCTTGTGGATGATCTTGGAGAGGTATTGCCCGAGCCCGTCGTGCGTCATGCCGCGCGCCACGGGCACGCCGAGTCGCGGCACGTCGGAGAATTTGTACGTGTTGTTGGGCCAGGTGAAGACGGCCTCGGAAAGGTCCTTCCCGACTTTGTTCCGATCGATGTCGATCGCGGCGCTGAACTCGATGTCGCGAACGTGATAGCCGCCCAGGTTCACGTGCATGAGCCCCGGAATGAAGTCGCTGTCCCGGGCGTTCCGGTAGTAATGGACGCCCTGGACGAACGATGATGCGCAGTTTCCGACGCCGATGATGCCGACGCGAATCTTCCCCATTGGAATCCTTCCTCCGTCTACGGATGAGCTCGAAAATGGCGGTCGCAGGCGCGGGTCCCGGCACCCCGATGGGGGCGCGCCCGGGCGTTACGCGGAGTTCGCTTGAGTCAGCTTCCGCACATGATACACACGCTGAAGGACCGTGACGAGAGTCAAAATGAAGATCACTCCCAGCACCCCGGGCATGAAGCGATGCCCCAGGAGCGCTCCCGCGCCCAGTGTCAGCGCACGCTCGGGACGTTCCATGATGCCCACCCGGCACTCCAGCCCGAGCCCCTCCGCGCGCGCCCGGGTGTAGGAGACGAGGAACGAGAGAATCAGGGTCGCGAGCGCCAGAATGCCCAGGGTCGCGCCGTCCGCGTCCCCCCACTGGGCGCTCCCCTCGAACATGCCGCGCATCCACAGGGTCGAGCTCTGGCTCCGGGTGAAATAAAAATACGCGAGGCCGACGTAGAGCGCGCCCTCGCTCAGCCGGTCGAGCGTGGAATCGAGGAAGGCTCCGAACGCGTTCACGATTCCGCGCTCGCGGGCCACGTCGCCGTCGAGGATGTCGCAGAGCCCGGCCAGCGGAAGAAGCAGCCCCGCCGCGAGGAAGGAGCCCCGGCCCAGGAAGAGCGCGGCGAGGAGCGACAGACAGACCCCCGCGAGGGTCAAATGGTCGGGCTTGACGCCCCGCGCGGCGAGATAGCGGGCCATGGGCCGGAACATTCCCCGCGCCTGCTCTTTCCAGTTCCGGTTCACGCCTCCTCCTCCCCCTCGTCTTCCGGGCCGTCGGCTTCGCGCGGCGAGGTGGAGTCTTTCCGCGGCGCGCCGCCCACGACCACGACGAATTCCCCGCGGGGCGGCTCCGACTCCGCCCACTCGAGGAGGGACCGAAGCGTCCCGCGCCGCGTCTCCTCGAACTTCTTCGTCAGCTCGCGCGAGACCGATGCGGGCCGCTCCCCGAGGAACTCCGAGAGATCGCGCAGGCATTCTCGCAGCCTGTGCGGCGACTCAAAGAAGATGAGGGTCCGCGGGTCCTCGCGCAACTCCTCGATGCGGGCGCGGCGGCGCGACGATCGGCGTGGGAGGAACCCCTCGAACGAAAACCGGTCCGTCGGAAGCCCCGATACCTCGAGCGCGCACAGGGCGCTCGAGGGGCCCGGGATCGGAACCAGGCGAATCTCGGCGGCCACCGCAGCGCGGACCAGCGTGAACGCGGGATCGGAGATCCCCGGCGAGCCCGCGTCCGAAACGATCGCGACCGAGAGGCCGGATTTGAGCTTCTCGACCAGCTCGGGCGTGCGGCGCTCCTTGTTGTGGTCGTGGTAGGACACGAGCGGCCTCCGGATGGCGAAGCGCGAGAGGAGCCCCTGCGTGTGCCGCGTGTCCTCGGCCGCGACGAGATCGACGGCGCCCAGGATCCGGCGGGCCCGCGGCGAGAGGTCCTCCACGTTTCCGATGGGGGTGCCGACCAGGTAGAGCGTCCCGGGTTGGGGCTCGGACGCTTCGCTCATCGGGCGAGCACCGAGCGGGCCGCATCCCGAACCGCCGCGATCGCGCGATCGATGGCGGCGTCGTCCACGTCGAGGTGGGTCACCGCGCGGAACCGCCCCGGTCCGCCGAAGGGAGCGATGAGGACCCCGGCGGACGCGACCTCCCGGACGAACTCCTGGATTCTTTCGGGACGTGAAGCCGCTCGCGCGATCACGATGTTCGTCTCGATCTCGCCGGGGTCGATCGTGAGCCCCTCCATCTCGGCGAAGGACTCGGCGAGCCTCCTAGCCCTCGCATGATCGGAGGCGAGCCGCGCGAGGTGGTGCCGGAGCGCGTGGATCGCTCCCGCCGCGATGATTCCCGCCTGGCGCATCGCGCCCCCGAGCATCTTCCGCGCGCCGCGCGCCTCCTGAATGAAGGCCTTCGTGCCGGCGATCGCGGAGCCCACGGGGGCTCCCAGCCCCTTCGAGTAGCACACCATCACGCTATCCGCGCAGGCGGCGTAGCTCGCGGGGGCGATTCCCGTCGCGGCGCTCGCGTTCCACAGCCGCGCCCCGTCCAGATGGACCGGCAGGGATCGCGCCCGCGCCGCGAGAGCGACCGCCTCGAGCCTCTCCAAGGGGTAGATCGCGCCCGACCCCCAGTTGTGGGTGTTTTCGACTTCCACGAGCCCGAGCCGGGACGCGCCGGGCTCTCCGTTCGCGCACGCCGCGGTGACCTCCTCGGGGTCGAGCCGGCCGCGGTCTCCATCGCGCAGGAGAAACGTGCGCCCGAGCATCTCCGTCACCGCTCTCGCTTCGACCTGGACGATGTGGCTGTACCGATCGAGAAGAATCGAGTCTCCGGCACGGGTGTGCACCGCCACCGCGATCTCGTTCCCCATGCAGCCGCTCGGCACGAGGAGCGCGGCTTCCTTGCCGAGAATCGCCGCGGTCTCCTCCTCGAGGAGGGTTACCGTGGGGTCCTCGCCGAACACGTCGTCCCCCACCTCCGCCTCCGCCATCGCGCGCCGCATGGCGGGGGTCGGGCGGGTAACCGTGTCGCTGCGCAAATCGATGTAAGTTGTTGTCAGATCGTCCCCGTTTCCTTGAATCGCGGCCCCGGTGCTGATAGTCTCAACTTGGGTGGTTTGCCGAAACTTTCCCGAGTTGGAGCAGTATAGGGGAGCGGGGGAGCCGCCTCAAAACCGAGAGAGACGAGGAGGAGATCGATGTTCTTGCCGTTCTGGGATCCGACGATGATCTTGTTGATCCCGGCTATCATCTTGGCCGCGTACGCGCAAGCCAAGGTCCAGTCGACGTACGCCAAATTCAGCGAGGTGCCGTCGGCCAGCAATCGCACCGGCCGCGAGATCGCCCAAGCCATTCTCGCCGCGAACGGAATCTCCGGCGTCGCGGTCGAGCCGGGCCAGGGTGTCCTCTCGGACCATTACGACCCGATCCACAAGGCCGTCCGGCTCTCTCCGCATAACTACGCCGAGTCCTCGATCGCCGCCATCAGCGTCGCCGCGCACGAGTGCGGGCACGTGATCCAGCACGCTCATGGCTACGTTCCCCTTCAGATGCGGACCGCGATCTTCCCGCTGGCCAACATTGGAACGAACCTCGCGTGGCTCTTCATCATCGCTGGATTCATCTTCGCGAACAAGCTCGCCCTGTTCGGCGTCGGGCTGCTCGACATCGGCATCTTCCTCTTCTCCTTCGGCGTCCTCTTCCAGCTGATCACGCTGCCGGTCGAGTTCGACGCCAGCAGGCGGGCGCTCGTGCAGCTGAACCGTCTCGGCCTGATCGCGCCGGACGAGCAGCGGAGCGCGAAGAAGGTGCTCGACGCCGCGGCGCTGACGTACGTGGCCGCGGCCGCGGTCGCGATCCTCGAGCTTGTGCGGCTCCTCCTCATCCGCGAGCGCCGCTGAAGGACCAGCCTCCGGCGCGAGTCGGCGCCGGGAGCAAAAACGGGACGCCCCCTGTGGGGCGTCCCGTTTCGTTGAAGTCGCGCGGACGCTTCAGACCTGGGCGACTATGTCCTTCAGCTCCTTCGAGACCTTGAAAACCGGCACCCGTCGAGGGGGCACCGGGACCGACTCGCCGGTTCTCGGATTTCTCGCCAGGCGGGACTTTCGGTCCTTCACCTTGAAGGTCCCGAAGCCTCGAATCTCGATGTGCTTGCCAGCCGCCAGGGCCCGGGAGACCGCTTCCAGGAACTGATCGACGGTGTCGGCCACATCCTTCTTCGTCAGCCCGGTCCGCTCCGCAATCTCGTCGACTATCTCTGCCTTGGTCATCAGCCCCTCCTGAAGAGGTAGTCCTCTCGGCCTGAGCCGGGCGGATGTTGGATCTGCCGCGCGGGATCGCCAGCGCGCGTCGCGGAGCGCCTAAGGCGGAGTTGGCATTGAACATAAGCGCCTCGCGGTACGCGATTGGGGAATATAGGGCGCTGGCGAAAGCTGTCAAGGCTTTTTCCCGCTGGAAGTTCCGCGACAACCGCGAATTCTGCACCGCCGCCCGGTGCAGGCTGCGTCCGGGGGCGCGGGCTTCGCAAAGTGCACAGTAGAGTGCGGGGTGCAAAGCAATAATCTATTTAGGCATAACAACTTATCTACTGAGGGCGTCGAGGCGGAATGTACCCCGCGTGGCACGTCGATTGCGATGTCCTACCGACAGGAAAAGATTCGGGAGCTGCACGAGCGAAGGTCCATGATCCTGCGTCGCCGGCCTGCCACCACCTTACGCTCGGTTCGCGGCTCCCGATTTCTATTTCCGATGCGGCAGCCGCTATAATCCCGTCTCCCAGAACATGGCCATCCCTCCGGTTCCAAATCACGCTCCGGTCGCGCACTTCGATCGCATCCGGCGGCGCGTGCTTCTCTTTTTCATCGATGGCATCGGGGTGGGCACGGACGATCCCGCGCGAAACCCTCTCGCGACCGGCGAGTTTCCCACCCTCCGGCTCACGGAGTCGCTTCGGCCCGATGCCCGGGTCGGGCCGCCGCGAATCGCCTGGGGCCTCGACGCTGCCATGGGGGTGCCCGGTTTACCACAGAGCGCGACGGGGCAGACCTCGATCCTCACCGGGATCAACGCTCCGAAGGCGATGGGGCACCACGTATCCGGCTTTCCGGGGCCCACGCTGCGGCGGATCATCATGGAGCACTCGCTCCTGAAACAGGTGCGCGAGCGCGGCCTGAGCGCCACCTTCCTGAACGCGTTCCGTCCCGAGTACTTCGAGATGCCCTACGCCCACCGTCGCCTCTCCGCGACCTCGCTCGCCACGCTCGCCTCGGGCGCTCGGTTTCGCTCCTGGGAGGATCTCCTCGAGGGACGCGCGGTGACGCACGACCTCACCCACTGGAGGATGCGCGAGCGAGGGTACGAGCTGCCGGAGAGGACCCCGGAGGAGGCGGGCGCGATCATCGCGGAGGAGGCGATGCAGAACGACTTCTCCCTCTTCGAATACTTCGAGACGGACCGTGCCGGCCACGCCCAGGACCGCCCGCGCGCGATGCGGTGCCTGGCCGACCTGGACCGGGCGCTCCAGACGGTGTTGAGCCGCGTCGATCTCGATCGGCTATGCGTGCTGATCGTGAGCGATCACGGAAATCTCGAGGATGGCGCCCTGAGCACCCACACCGCGAACCCGGCGATCTTCGCGATGTGGGGGCCGCCTGGGGACCCGGCTTCCACACCGCCGCGGCGGCTCACCGATCTCGCCCCCCTGGCGCTCCGGGCGCTGGGAATCGAGCCGGAGAGCCTTACTTCAGCCTCTTGATGATGTGCCAGCCGAACGGGCTCATTTTGGGATCATAGTCGGCGATCCCGATGTTCCCCGGGCTGATCGAGAAGCCCACGTTTCCGAACGCGGGCACCAAGCTTTCGCGCGGGTATTCCCCTTCCAGGGGCGGGACTCCGGTCCCGCTCATCCCGTAGATCCCCGGGGGGGAATCATCGGTATACCGGCCCGTGAGCTCGTCGAAATCCTCCCCCTTCCGCGCGCGCTCGAGGATCTGGTAGGCGAGCGCCTTGGCCTCCTCCTTCGTCCGAGTGATGTTCTTGCCCGGGACCGACCCGGAGAATCCGATGAGGATGTGCTGCACCTGCACGTGCAGCGGCAAGACTTCCGGCTTGACCGGCATGGTTCCCGCCTTCGCGCCCACTTCCACGGTCTTCTCCGTTTTCTTCCCGCCCGAGGCGGCTTTGGTCTTGTTTTTCCTCTTCTTCGGGCTCACGACCTCCTTGGCTCGGGCCCTCGCCTCCGACTTGGCGCCCGTCGAGTCCGAAGACCTAGCCTGGACGGAATCCGCGGAGGAGGCGGCCTGGGCCGAGTCGGCCGACGGGGTCGCAAACGAAGTCTGGGGAAGGGTGAGTAGGGCAGCGAGCGCGATTACGGGAAACAGCTGTCGAGATGGCATGCCGGGCTCCGGGCCTAGAACAAGAACACGGCGCTTGAGAGGACCGTTGTCCAGCCTTTTGCCGAGATGACGGCCGATTGGGTGACGTTGAACGTGCGGATGATCTCGCCGGAGATCTTGAACACCTGCTCCTTTTCGTCCCAGTTCGCGCTCTCGTCGAATTCCACGCCGAGTGTCGACGCGAGCATCGAGGCGGCCATGTCCTCGGCGAACTCGCCGGCATACTCGTCCGTCTGTCCGTACGCGTGGTGCTCGCTCAGATAGCCGTACGTGCTCTTGTCGGCCGGGATGGCGCAGCCGATCGAGGACGCGATGAGCCGGCGCATCTCGTTCGAGGCGAGCCGCGCCATGACGCAGAACGCGATGCTCCCGGGGGCGATGAGCTTCACGCCTTCGTCCTTCGGGATGATCTTGCACTTGGGAGGGAAGATGCTCGACACGTGGACGAGGTTGAGCTTTTCGATGCCGGCGTCCTTGAGCGCCAGCTCGAAGGAACGCAGCTCGTCGCGGTGGCTGCCGACCCCCTTCGTGAAGAACACCCGCGTGGGAACCAGGCTGAAACCGGCGTTCGTCCGGTCCGCCACCATGGTCGCTCCCTGCGGATCCATGGCCGCGTTCCCGGCAGGATTCGGATCGGTCGTTCGCTTCATCCTTGTCGGTCTCCTCTCTCCGTCTCGTGTCTTACCGGACCCGCGCGTGATCTGACGAGGAGTCGGGCCCCGCCTTATCGAGAAGGATCGTGACGACGCAGCGACGCGTCTCGAGGTTGGCCACGTTCGCGGGCAAGGCCAGAGCGACCAAGCGCTGGATTCTCTCGCGTTCTCCGGTGATGTCAACTGCCACTGTGTAGAGCGTGTCGATTTCCTGGACAAGCTTCGCCGGTCCCATCACCCGCACCGAATCGGGCACGACGGCCGGCTCGCTATGAAGGACGTACCCCTCCGCGGGGCGCCCCACCACGCGCACGCGGACGGGCAGGGTCCGCGTCGCCTTGAGCTCGATCGCGAGATCCACGCTGCGAGGATCGCGCACTTCGGTCACGGACACGATCCGGGCGAGCTCGGGCGGGATGGCCCGGCGCGAGATCTCGTCCGCCGTGATCGACGTCTGGAACACGCCCGGCTTCGCGCCGGCGAGGTCGATCGAAAGGAACGGCCGCGTGAGGCTCAATCGGATCAGATCCTTCCATTTGCCTCGGACCTTGACCGCGACGCGCGGAGGAAGCTCACCGACGCTCGTCAGCGTGTCCGCCAAGCCCACGACGGCGATTGGAATCTGGATGATGGCGTCGCGTTCCTGCTCGGTGACGACGTGGGCGTAGAGCAGGCAGGCGAGAAGAAGCGACGCAAGCTTGAGACCGAGGTTATCGAAGAGAATCGCGCGGACACCATTCCACATGCTGATCAGAAGCCGGAAGCTTCCGACGAACCAAGCTCGATCCAATATTTCGTGTCCTTAGGATCGGCCTCGTCCACCGTGTGCCCGCTCACGACCGAGAACCTCACGTTTCGGTTCGCCTCGTCATCCGGAAAGTAGATCCACCCGAGACCGCCCGAGACCGAGCGCCACTTGAGCTCGAACGTATTGAACAGGAGGGATCCTCCGTCGGCCACGGTCGCGAGCCCTTTGTCCCTCTGTCCCGGGAACACCCAGAGGAACGCCGGGTGCTCGACGTAAAAGAAGTAGCGGAGCGAATCCTTCCCGCCCGACATCTCTTCGATCGGAAGCACCGCGGCAAACTCCCCTCCCTTTCGCAGGAGAAGGACGTTTCCGGGCTCGAGGCGGAGCCTCAAGTCGTGCATGTTCCCGAGCATGGCCCGGTCCGATTCGGGCACTTCCTCCAAGAGCCGGACGAGGCGCACGTGAGCCCGGCTCTCCCCGGCGCGCCCCGGCGGGGTCTGGGCCGCGATCAAAACCGTAGCGAGCGTGAGCGAAGCGGGAATGGCGAGCGTGCGCCATGTGGATGAATATCGGCTCATTCTGGTCAAGGGGTGCGTCGGGCAGCGCCGCGGAGACGCGTCTCCGACCGGCTATACCCAAAAACGCAACCAAAGTTTCCCACGCGCGCGAAGCGGGGGTCAACGGAAACCGCCCCCTCGGACAAAAGAAATTGACGCCATCGCCTCACGCCCCGAGGCTATTCCCGTGCACTACGAGCTTCGCGTCCCGGGACCGATCGATCTCGATCTCACGTTTTCATGCGGCCAGGCGTTCCGCTGGGTCAGGGAAGGCGAATGCTGGCGCGGAATCGTGGGCCGTGCCGAGCTTTCGGTCGCGTTGCTTGGGCCGGCCGGCCTCGCGGTTTCCATTGCCGGAGAGGACCCTGGCCGCCAAGCCCTGGTCCGATATTTCAGGCTGGACGAAGATCCCAGGGTCCACCTGGAGCACGCGGAGGAGCTTCGCGCGCTGCCGGGGATCCTGCCGCTCTTCGGCTTGAGGCTCCTCCGCCAGGATCCATGGGAAACCGTTGCCTCGTTCATCTGCTCCGCGGCCGCGAACATCCTCAAGATCAGCCGCTGCGTGGAGGCGATGGCGGCGCGCTGGGGCGAACCCATTCCCGGCTCCCTAAGGCGGGCCTTCCCCGGGGCCGAGACGATCGCCCGGGCGCGCGAACCGCAGCTCCGGGCGAGCGGCCTGGGATTCCGCGCACCCTATCTCCTTCAGAGCGCCCGCGTCATCGCGTCGGCCGGATGGTCGTGGGATGCCCTGCGCGACGCTTCGCACGAGGAAGCGCGGGGTCGCTTGTGCGAGCTGCCCGGCGTGGGGCCGAAGATCGCCGACTGCACGCTGCTCTTTGGCCTCGGCCGCCTCGAGGCCTTCCCGGTGGACCGATGGATCCGGCGCGCGACGCTGGAGCTTGCGTCGCGGCGGAGGGCGAAGGATGAGGAGCTGTCGCGCTGGGCCGAGCGGTTCGGACCGGGGCGCGGCTACCTGCAGCAGATCCTCTTCCACTTGCGCCGCACGCAGGGCCCGCTCCCGCCCCTCCCGCGCTCCTCGGAGCGCCGTTCCGCGCGCCCCCTCGCCGCGCGCGCCAGGCGGATCGCGTGAATCCGGCGGGTGAAGGATCCCCTCGCGATCCCGCGATCGCGCTCTTCGCGAAGGCGCCGCGGCCCGGCCACGTGAAGACCAGGCTCGTTCCTCCCCTGACCCATGAAGACGCGGCGCGCGTCGCCCGCGCCTCCCTCGAGGACACCGCCCGCTTCATCGTGCCCGCGGTCCCCGCGCATTGGACGCTCTTCCTGGACGGAGAGCCGGACCGTCCCCTGCAATCCCTCGCCGGGGAGATCGGGATCCCGATCTCGCCGCAGCGGGGCACCGACCTGGGCGGACGGCTCGTCGCCGCGTTCCGCGACCTGCGGGCCAAGGGCGCGCGTCGCGTGGTCGCGATCGGCTCGGACGCCCCCACACTCGATCCGGAACGGATCCTGGAAGCCATCGAGTCGCTCTCCGTCTGCGATGTCGCGCTGGGACCGACCGAGGACGGCGGGTACTACCTCATCGGCACGAGCGGGGACCACGAGTCGATTTTCGAGGAGATCCCGTGGGGAAGCGGCTCCGCCGCCGCCACGACGCTCGAGCGGGCCCGCGCGCGGAGCCTGGACGTGCGGCTGCTCACGCCGTGGTATGACCTCGATGACGCGGCGTCGCTCCTTCGGGCGTACGACGCGACCAGGCCGGGGTGGGCGCTGCGGGAGGTGCTGGACGAGGTGAGGGCGAGGCTCGTGACGGGCTCGTGAAGCGGGGAGCTTTGGAGGAGCTCAGCCGGTCGATTTCAAGCTCGCCAGCTCCTGGCGGACCGCGGCCGCGTGCTCGCCGTCCGGAGCCAATTCGAGATAGCGTTCCCACGCCCGCTCGGCGCCCGCGCGGTCGCCGGTCTCCCGCATCACCACGCCGAGGTTGAGCCACGCATTCTTGTGGCGGGGGCTCTCCTTCGTGACTTTTAGGAGCTCGGTCTTCGCGACGTCGTTTCGCCCGCTCGAATGGTAAGCGATCGCGCGATCCACTCGGACGTCGGCGTTCTCGGGATCGATCGCGAGCGCGCGCGTGTAGTACTTGATCGCGTGCTCCCACTGACCCGAATCGAACTCCAAATTGCCGAGACCGACGTTGGCCTCGAGGTCATCGGGGTTTTTCGCGAGCGCTGCTTTGTAGGATCGCACCTGCTGCATAATCTGCGTCGGCATTCCCTGGGGCGCACCCTGCCCCTGCGGGGCTCCCGCGAGGATGTCCGCCGGGCCGGACGGCATCCCGGCTTCCCCGCGCGGACCGATCGCGGAGTGAAGCGCGAAGCCGATCATGCCCCCCACCGCGAACCCGACGACGAGGAGCAGCCAGGCGATGCCCGGAACGGCCTGCGCGCGGTGGCGCCGCGCGGGCCCCGAAGGGGCGCGGCCGCGCGCGCGAGCCGGGGCGGATCCCGCGGCGGAGGATGCGGCCCCGCCGCGCGAGCCCAAGAGGGCGCCGCACGCGTCACAGCGGTCCAGGGTAGCGGGGAGCGATTCGCCGCAGCGGGGGCAGATGATGCGATCGAGAGCCATTCTCGCTGGGAGTCTACGCCTTGCGTGAATCAGGGATCAACCTTGTCCCTTCGCCTTCGATCGGGTAAACAGGCGTGATGATCCTGGCCCAGATGTTCGGATCGAGCGCCCTGGTGTGGGACGGAACGGAGATGCTGCAGGCCGCTCTGGGTCCGAAGCTCAGGTCCAGATCCGGGAGCCGCCTGGGGGCGCCGGCGGTCGGGGATCATGTGGAAGTGGGGCGGGATGCCCAGGGTACCCTCTCCGTGCTCTCGATCGCGCCGCGCCGGACGTCTCTCGCGCGCGCGGGGAGCGGGGCGCGCGACCGCCAGATCGTCGCGGCGAACGCCGAGCAGGCAGTGATCGTTTCCTCGGCGGCCCAGCCTCCGTTTCGCCCGGGGCTCGTGGACCGGTGGGCGCTTCTCGCCCACCGCGGCGGCTTGAGCCCCGTGCTGTGCCTCAACAAGGCGGATCTCGTCTCCCGCGAGGAGGCGGAGCGCCTGATCGCCGATGCGGCGATCCCGCTTCCCTGCGTGCTCGTGAGCGCGAAGACGGGCTCGGGAATCGCCGAGCTCAAGGAGTCGCTTCAAGGAGTCTCTTCGGTCCTCGTGGGGCATTCCGGGGTGGGCAAGTCCTCGCTGCTTCGCCGCCTCATCCCCGAGGAGCAGATCGTGACCGGAACGCTGAGCGAGAAATCGGGAAAGGGCCGCCATACGACCTCGAGCGCGCGGCTCTACCGCCTGCCGGAGGGGGGGGTTGTCATCGATACGCCGGGCGTACGGAGCGTCGCCCTCGGAGAAACCGGTGCCGCGGAGGTCGCGAGCGTCTTCCCGGAGATCCAGGGCGCTCCGCCGTGCCGGTTCACTTCGTGCACCCACCGGATGGAGCCCGGCTGCGCGGTGCTGGCGGGGGTTCAGGCGGGGGTCATCCCGGAGAAGGTCTACGCGCGCTACAAGAAGCTCCTCCTCGAGGTCCTCGCCCCGTGAATGCCGCCGCGCTGGAATCGAGTCTCGGAGAGCTCCTGATCGTCGGGTTTCCCGGAACCGAGTTCACGGCCGAGGCCCGGGAGCGGCTCATGCGCGTGCGGCCTTCGGGGGTAATCTTTTTCGCGGCGAACTTCGGGGACGCCGACCAGGCCGCGGGGATCACGCGGTCGGTCCACGAAACCATCGGAGCGCCCGAGCTTCCCGCGCTCGTCTGCGCCGACGAGGAGGGAGGGATGGTTTCTCAAATCTCGGGCTTCTGGGAAGTGCCCCCGTCGGCCCGCGCGGTCGCATCTTCGGGAGGCCCGCCGCTAGTCAAGGATCTCGCGCAGCGCACCGCGCGCCGCCTCTTGGCGCTCGGGATCAACCTGACCTTCGCCCCGGTCCTCGATGTCGACTCGAACCCTGCGAATCCGGTGATCGGAATCCGGAGCTTCGGCAGCTCCGTCTCCCAGGTGACCGCCTGCGGGCGGGCCGCGGTGGAAGGGGTCCTCGCGACGGGAGCGATCCCCGTCGTGAAGCACTTTCCCGGCCACGGGGACACCAGCCAGGATTCGCACGTGGCGCTGCCGACCGTGACCGCCGACCGGGCGCGGATGGACCTTCGCGAGCTGCGCCCCTTCGAGGCCGCCGTGAATTGGGGGGCGCCGGTGGTGATGACCGCGCACGTCCTCGTTCCGGCGTTCGAGCCCGACCCAACGCGGCCCGCCACGATCTCACGCCGGGTCGTGACCGATCTCCTGCGCGGCAGGATGAAGTTCGATGGGGTGGTGATCACCGACGCGCTCGAGATGGCGGGCGTGACTTCCATCGCGCCCTACGGGGAGATCGCGGTTCGCGCGATCGAGGCGGGCTGCGACCTTCTTCTTTACTCGAGGCCCTCCCCCGGTCCCGAGGAAGCGCTCACGGCGCTGCGCGAGGCGCTCCGATCGGGACGGCTGAGCGAGGAACGGGTCCAAGCCTCGCTAAGCAGGATTAGGACGCTCCGCGCCGCGAGCGCCGCGCGGCCCCATCCATGGAGCGATTCCCTCGAGCGCGAGGCGCGCCAGCTTGTCCCCCCCGAGGAGCTGGATCGGATCGCGGAGGGCGCGATCCGGATGCTCAAGCAGGGCGCGGGGGGGATCCCGCTCCGGAATCCGATCGATGTCCTGGAAGTGAATCGGCCGGCCTCCCGCGCCGGGATTGCGGATCTCCTGCGCGCCCACGGCATGACCGCGCGCGAGGTGGGCCCCGATGATTCGACGTGGCCCCGACGCATCGAGGGAACCGCGCTCCTCACGCTCGCGGCGCGCGCGTCGCTATCGCCCGAGGACGAAGCTACTGCCCGCGCATGGCTCAGGCGCTACCCGGAAACCGTGGCCGTCGCATCCTTGAACCCTCACGTCGCGGACGGCTGGGCGGAGGTGCGGACGCTCCTCGCTACCTTCGACAACACGCCGGCCAGCCGCCGCGCGCTCGCCAGGCGCCTGGCCGGGGCCACCGATCCCGCGAAGTCGAGGCGCGCGCCGAGGGCGAGGTAGGGCGCGGCCGTGAAACGAAACGGGCGGCGCCTTCGGGGCACCGCCCGTGTTTTCGATCGCGCGATATCTAGCGGAGGATCAGACCTTGTCCTTCTTGGCCGCGGCGGGCGAGGCGTTCGACCCAGCGGCCATCATCTTCACCAGCTCCTCGCGCACCTTCGGGCCCTTGGCCTTGAACGTGCAGGTGAAACCGGCGCCCTTGATCGCCTTCGCGATCGCCTTCTGGTCCAGCTTCCTGTCGCCGGCGACGTAGGCGGTCCTCGAGTCCAGGTCTACCTTCGCGCAGAGCACGCCCTTCTGCGCCATCGCCGTGGTCTGGATCTTGTCCACGCACGCGCCGCAGTGGGCGGTGGGCACCGCGAAGCTGAATACCGCGTTGTTCGCGCCGAACGTGCACTGCCCCTTGGCCTGCGCGGCCGAACCGGCCGTGCAGCGCGAGCCGCCTGCCGCCTGCTTGGCCGCGCCCTCGGACTTGCCCGTACACGCGCTGCCGCCGGCCCAAGCCGACGCGGCAAGGCTCAATGTGGCCAAAACCGTTGGAACGATCGTAACCCTACGCTTCATGGCGGCTCTCCTTCCGAGAATTCGTGTTTGATCCGGATTAAAGCCTCTACAGTGTACACCGCGCGCGTGGAACGGTATCCAGCTAATTGGAGGCGCTCCGGGCGTGGGTTTTCATGTAGGCCTGGACGCCGTCCGCGAGGCGCTCCGCCACCTTGGACTGGAACTGGGAGTCCTTGAGCATCGCCGCTTCGCGTGGGTTCGAGATGAACGCGGTTTCCACCAGGACCGCGGGAATATCGGGGGCCTTGAGCACAACGAAGCCCGCCTGTTTCACCCCGCGCGTGTTCAACCGGTCCTCGTCCCGGAGGGCGTCGACGAGCTTCTCGGCCAGCTCGCTGCTGCGCCGGATTGTGTCGTTTTGCTTCAAATCGAAGAGGATCCCCAAGAGGTCGTCGCCCGTTTCGGGGGGTACGCCTCCGATCAAGTCGGCCGCGTTCTCCGCCTCGGCGAACGATCGCGAAGCTTCGTCGGTCACGCCCGTGAGCGAGAGGAAATAGACTTCGGTGCCCGTCGCCTCGTGATTCCTGCTGGCGTTGCAGTGGATGCTGATCATGATGTCCGCCTGGTACTTCCGCGCGAGCTCGATCCGTCTCCGCAGCGGGATGAAATAATCCCCGGCGCGGGTGAGAAACGCGCTCACGCCGGGGAGCTGTTCCAGCTCCCACCTCAGCTTCTTCGCGATCGCGAGGACGACGTCCGCCTCGGGGAGCCTTCGATAGCCGAGCGCTCCGGAATCGTCCCCGCCGTGGCCCGGGTCGATCGCGACGATGAGCCGCTTCGATTTCTTGATCTCGCTCAGCTGCTGCTCCAGCTTTAGCTCGGCTTGAGGATTGGGGGGTGCCGGCACGTCGATGACGATCCGGTCCGGCACGCCGTCCCCTGAGGCAAGCACGAAGGCGAGCGGCGTCGTCGTCTGCTTGAGGCCGATCCGGATCACAACTCCCGAGTCGGAGACGGCCGGGAAGATGTCGGCAACCAGGCTGTCCCCCACGAACTCCCCCGTCACGGCGAGCGACTTACGGACCCCTGGGATGGAGACTTCGTAGCTCGTCGGCCCCGAAAGGCGGAACTGGGGTTCGGCGGGAGGCGGGCCGGAGAGATCGAATACGAGCCTTGTGTGATCCGGCGCGGTCCAGAAGCGGATCCTCACCAGCTCGGGCGACGGCCGGGGAGCGCGGGGAGGCGTTCTCGCAGCGTTGCGGGGAGCCGGCGGCCCGACCCCCAGGGACAAGACAGCCAATAGTCCCCAAACGGGGAGGCCCGTCCGGAGCCCCCATCTCGGGAGCCACGGGCCGGGCCTCGTTGCCGAGTGAGAACGA
>VBOW01000027.1 GCA_005893275.1 Candidatus Eisenbacteria bacterium
CCACGTCCTGGCACCGCTCGAGCATCGAAGAGGATCAGGTCGTGGTGGAGATTTTCTCCGACTCGCTCGGTTCCTTTCCGGCCGACAACTGGCGCTGGGGTGCGGGCACCACGGATCCGGTATTCCCGTCTTCCACCGTGGAATTCCTGAACGCCGCCTCGGACGGCGACAGCCTCGGCCAGTTCACGCATCCGGCTGCGGGATTCATGGAAGACCGGTACGACGTGGGGGGAGGTCCCGTTCCCGACGAGGGACGGTTGTGCTACGGCGAGAACTTCACGCTGTATCCCAACGGGATCGTCCCGAATTATATCGCCGGGAAGGGGTCCCGCGACACGAGGCTCAATCGCGGCCACCCGGTGGCCTATACGATCTGGTGGTTCGTTCGCCAAGCGCTCACGGCCTGCGACAGCTTGAACCCGATCCGCGTCGACGACAGCAGCCTCCGCGATAAGACCTGGAATCCCGGCGACTACGTCCCGAGCTATTGGCTTATCCCCCCGACCGGGAGCCAGATGGATGTGCTCGCGCGGGGAGGTTGGGCGGCCGGCAAGTGGAATCTGGAAATCAGGCGAAGGCTCGACACCGGATGGTCCGACGACGTCCAGCTCGTGCCGGGACGGCGTTACGCGATGCGGATCACGGTTCGGGACGCGTCCTCGACGCGGGGCAGCCGCTCCGTGCTCCTTCCCCTGCATCTAAGGCCGAGGTAGGCCGGGCATGAGTCCCAACATCCTGGTTCGACCGGCCCGATGGAAGGGACGCGTGCCCCCACCGACCCCGCGTCGCGCGGCGGCGGGCGCCCTCGTCTTGCTCGTCGCCGGTTGGGCGGGCCCGGCCGTCGCCCAGGCTCAAATCTCGGAGGCTTGGACGAGGGCGTCGACCGTCGACGTCGACGCGCGGACTATTTCGGCGCGCTTCGACGCCATGGGCGGGCTCGAGGCGTCGGTCGAGGATCCGCAGAATGGCGTCAATCCCTACGCCTTTTCGGACAATCCTGCGGGCCTACTCGCGGATCAGGACTCCTCGAGCATCGAAGAGTCCTCGCACTACGATAATTTCAGGGACACCTATTTCGGCCTTCCGCACAGCGTCGTGCAGCGGCGGAGCGGACTCGACGCCGCGCTCCGTAACAGCCAGGGATGGGTGCTGGGTCTCGAAGGGATCTACGGCGGCGTGAACGCGAGCCGCCACGATCTCTTCCCATCCCCCGACAACGGCCGCTTCATCCGAGACTTCGACGTCCTCTACCCCGCCAACTTCAATCCCTCCCTCGGGGACCATCATATCGGGGCGAGCGTCATCGTGCCGAGGCTGGGCGTCACCTACGGCCGCAAGTTCTTCAAGAAGGTCACGCTTGCCGGACGCCTCCGATACCGGCACGAGACCGAGTCGCGCAACGTACCGAATCCGTACCAATTGAATCTTACGTCGTCCCAGCTTGGATTTTCCGGCGGCGCCCTCCTGGATCCCCGGCTCGGACCGCTCGCGCTCACACTCGCCGCGTCGGGGGAATGGATGGGGCATCACGTCCGCGGATTGAGCGCGGGCCCGTTCAACGAGGACCATTACGATTGGAATCGGCCGGAGGTCAGCTACAACGCGCAGCTCGGAATCCGGTACAAGGACTGGGTACGGGGGATCATCGACGGCCGCCACCGCTCGCATGACGGCGAGGAGATCGCCGAGGTCAATTGGGCCGCCCAGTACTTCCTGAATCCGCTCCCGATCAACAATACCAATCCCTCGGAGAGCGTCTTCAAGAAGAAGTGGTCCGCGCTCCTGAGCGGCCTGAGGCGAAACGAGGTGGCATCGCGCTGGATGTTCGACCTCCCCGGAACCCCGGCGCACCTGGGCGTTCGCTACCGCTACTACCGCGAGCTCGAGGTAATCCGGCCGAACGACACGGTGCTCGCTTCCGCGCGGGAGCTCAATGTGCGACGGCTCGGCTACCAAGCGGACGGGGGTGTTTCGGTCGACCTGCCCGGCGGACGGGGGCTTCTGGGCACCGAGGTGCAATTCGCCCGTGAGGGGCGGATCGATTACACCGGCGCGCTTCCCGATATCGCAAGCGCGGAGCTTACCTACCATTTCGGCGCAGAATATCGCGCGCGCTCCTGGCTTCCGCTTCGTGGCGGCTTCGTCTTGATCCGCCGTGACCCGGATCGCAGGGACGGCTTTCCTCCCGTCAAGGGGGTTCGCCTGACCGCCGGCCTGGGATATTTCTGGGGCTTCCTCGACTCCCAAGTCGACGTCGCATTCGCGCACGAGCACGTGACCTTCACCCCCGGGGACCCGAGCGAGGAGATCTCTCGCAGCGACCGGGCGTCGATCGTGTTTCGCCACCTCTTCTGAACCTCCCTCGGAACCCAGCCGCTTGAGGGACCTCGCTCGTCTCGCGCTCGATACCGCGGCGGCGCTGGGCGCGGAGTACGGCGATGTCCGCGCCATTGAGCTCGCCCGCGAAGACCTCCAAGTGAAAAACGGCGAAGTCGGCGGGCTCGACCTGAGCGAGTCCGCCGGCCTCGGCGTCCGCGTCCTCGTGGGGGGCGCCTGGGGGTTCGCGGCCACGGACGAGCTGACGAAGCAGGGCGCCGAGCGCTGCGCGGCCCAGGCGGTCTCGATCGGCCGCGCGAGCGCGAGCCTGAAGCACGAGAACGTCCGGCTGGCACCGGAGCCCGCGCATCGCGCGGTCTGGGCGTCCGAGTGCGCGATCGATCCCTTCGACGTGTCGCTCGAGCGAAAGCTCGATCTTCTCTTTCGCATCGACGCCGAGATCCGCTCCGTCAAGGGCGTGAAGAACGCGGAGTCCTTCCTCTCGTTTCAGCGGAAGCGTCAGCTCTTTCTCAGCACCGAGGGCTCGGACATCGAGCAGACGCTCACGCGCTCGGGGGGCGGCTGCACCTCCACCGCGGTTTCTGCCGACGACGTGCAGCGGCGAAGCTACCCGCAGGCCGAGGGTCTCTACCAGATGCTCGGATACGAGCTCATCGAGGCGACCCCGTACGTCGAAAACGCGCGCCGGATTGCCGAGGAGTCGGTCGCGCTTCTGAGCGCGGCGCAGTGCCCGTCGGGAGAGCACGACATCATCCTGGAAGGCTCGCAGCTCGCCCTTCAGATCCACGAGTCCGTCGGCCACCCGACCGAGCTGGACCGGGTGCTGGGCATGGAGGCGAACTACGCCGGCACCAGTTTTCTCACCCTCGAGAAGCGGAACAAGCTCGCGTTCGGCTCGAAGATCGTGAACCTGGTCGCGGACGCGACCCTCCCGAACGGGCTCGCCACGTTCGGCTTCGACGACGACGGCGTCGAAGGACAGCGCTGGCACATCGTTCGCGACGGGCTCTTCGTAGGGTATCTCACCTCGCGGGAGCTGGCGCACCGCGCCGGAGAATCCCGGAGCCGGGGGTGCGTCCGGTCGGACGGCTGGCACCACATCCCGATGATCCGGATGGTGAACCTGAGCCTCCAGCCGGGAACGGGAACGCTCGAGAACCTGCTCGCCGACACCGATCACGCGATTCTCATGGAGACGAATCGGAGCTGGAGCATCGATCAGCTCCGATACAACTTCCAGTTCAAGACGGAGCTCGCCTGGGAGATCCGCAAGGGAAAGAGAGTCCGGCTCCTCAAGAACCCGACCTATCAGGGCATCACCACGCAGTTTTGGAACTCGTGCGATTTCATCTGCGGTCCCGAGGAATGGAAGCCTTGGGGCGTGGTGAATTGCGGCAAGGGGCAGCCCGGACAGGTCGCCGAGATCACCCACGGCGCCGCTCCCGCGCGGTTCCGGAACGTCCGCGTCGGCGCGGGATACGATGAATAGGGACGACGCGAAGTCGCTCCTCGATCAGGCCCTTGCCGCGGCGCGCGGGGAGGAGATCGAGCTTTTCCTGGGGGGCGGGACCGAGGCCCTGACCCGCTTCGCGAACAACGAGATCACCCAGAACGTCGCCGAGCGCCGCTATCTCCTGTCGGCCCGCGTCGTGCAGGGAAAGCGCACCGGCCGGGCCACCGGGAACGATCTGAGCCGCGCGGGCATCGAGCGGCTCATCGAGCGGGCCTCCGCGGCGGCGCGACTCCAGCCGGAGATCGCGGATCTCCTCCCGTTGCCGGGACCGCAGCAGTATCAGCCGGTCGACGCGCTCGATCCCGAAACGGAATCGCTCGACGCCGACGTCCGGGCGCGCGAGGTGGGGCGCGCGGTCGAGCGCTCCCGCGCGGCGGGGCTCGAAGGAGCCGGCATCTACGAGGTCCGCGCGGGCACGATCGGGGACTACGGCGAGATCGGCCCGCTCGCGATCGCGAACTCGCGCGGGCTGTTCGCCTACCACGCCGGCACGTCGGCGACCTTTCGGGTGTCGGCCCTCGACGGGACCGCCTCGGGCTGGGCCGGGCGCGAGTCCCATCGCGCGCGCGACATCGACGGCGGCGCGCTTTCGGCTCGGGCGGTGGAGAAGGCGATCCGATCGCGCGAACCGAAATCCTGGGATCCGGGCCGATACACCGTGGTGCTCGAGCCGGCCGCCGTCGCGGATTTCATCCAGGACATGTCGTGGATCTCCTTCGGCGCGCTACTGGTCCAGGAGGGACGGAGTTTCCTGTCGGGGAAGATGGGGCAGAAGGTCATGGGGGAGAACATCACGCTGCGCGACGACCCCTACCATCCGCTCCACCGGGGGAGCCCGTTCGACGCCGAGGGGATGCCGACCCGTCCGACCACCATCATCGAACGCGGGGTCGCCCGGAGCGCGGTGTACGACCGGCAAACCGCGGCCAAAGAGGGGCGTGAGAGCACCGGCCACGGGCTCCCGGTCCCGAACACGTATGGGCCCATGGCGCGCCATCTCGTTCTGGAGGGAGGCGAGGCGAGCGTGGAGGATCTGGTCCGCCGCGTGGACAAGGGGCTTCTCGTCACCCGCGTGTGGTACACGAACGTCGTGGATCCCAAGACCGTGACCCTCACGGGAATGACGCGCGACGGGCTCTTCGCGATCGAGAAGGGAAAGGTCACCCACGCGGTTCGGAATTTTCGATTCAATCAGAGCGTGATTGAGATGCTCCGCGACGTGGAGGGGATGTCGCGGCCGGAGCGCTCGGGGGGGGTTGTTTGCCCCGGCCTTCTCGTCCACGGCTTCCACATGTCGAGCGGGACGGAATTCTAATAAAATTTGTTTGCCGGCCGGGGCGGGTCTTCGGTATAATGCGGGCCCGAGCGGCGGGGGCCACGCCGCGCGTCGTGGTGCGCTGTCCCTCCCCCCGCGCAGGTCCCTACTTTTCCGCACCAGTTCGCCGGCTGTGAGAAGACCTTGACAGAATTGAACCCCACGGAAACGGCGTCCCCAAGTCGGACAAGCGGGTGTATTGCAACGAATTGGCTTGACTCGGGCCCGCAGAATCGCCATAAAGATAGCCGGTTTCCGATGACACCCCCGTCCAGGAAAGGAGCGGTTACGCATATGCCGAGCCAGCTTGGCCGTCGCAAGCATCGGACGGTCCTCGCCTGCGTCGTCGCGCTCCTCCTCGGCCTCACCTTCGTGGGACCTGCGGTTTCGTCCGCTCAGGCACAGACCGGCGCGATCACGGGAAAGATCACGGATGACAGTGGAGTCGGGGTGCCGTACGCGAACGTCTTCATCAAGGGAACCCAATTGGGGGGGATGGCCAACGCGGAAGGGAAATTCACCATCACCAAGGTGCCCGTCGGCGCGTACACCCTCTCCGTGAAAAGCGTCGGCCACGCCACGGTCGAGAAACCCGTCCAGGTGAATGCCAACCAGACCGCGACGGTCAACTTCCAGATATCGGAGCAGGCGGTCAAGCTCAAGGGTGTCGACGTCAAAGGAGACGTCAAGATCGCGATCCGCAAGAAGGACAGCTCCACGAAGCAGATCGTCACGAGCGAAGATCTCCGCTCGCTCCCGGTGGACAACTACAAGGAGGCGATCGGGCTCAAGGCGGGCGTGATCAGCCAGGGAGGCGAGCTTCACTTCCGCGGCGGACGGGGGGACGAGGTCCTCACGATCGTGAACGGGATCGCGAGCCGCAATCCCATGCGCGCCGAGGGGGTGGATCTCGGGCTCCTCGCGGTGTCCTCCAGCGAGCAGGTGCTCGGAGGTCTGGACGCTCAGTACGGGAACGCCCTTTCGGGCGTGATCAACCTCACGACACGCGAAGGGGGCGACAAGTTCGGGGGCGAGGTCCGGTACTTCACGGACCGTTACGGCGAGGCCGACAAATCCTTCAACAATTTCGAACGGCTCAGCACCGGCTTCGGGGGGCCGTTCCTCTTCCCGAAGACGAATTATTTCATCTCATTCGAGGGCACGTACACGGACACCTATCTCCGGAACGTCGCGACCCACCGGGAGCATCGGTTCCTGGATTTCATCCGGCTCGGGAACCGGCAGTCGAACAGCGCGAAGCTCTCGAGCAAGCTGACGTTCAAGCTGACCCCGAACGAGAAGCTCAACTTCGAGGTCATCAAGAACCGGAGCCTGGACGGAGAGTTCAACAACCGCTGGAATCGGCAGGGGTTCGTCCACGTCATCCAGGATTCCACGGCGCCGACGGACGGCACCGTCACGACCCGATACGGCGCCTGGTCCTATTTCCAGGTGGATTCAAGCTACATCCCGATCAATACCGCGGAGCATCTTCCGGTTACCGAGGAGGACTACCTCCAAACGGCGGTGACCTGGAAGCACACGCTCGGCGTCGGCACGATTTACAACCTGCGCGCGGGACGGCAGCAATGGGAAACGACGAGCGACGTGCTCGACCGGATGCCCTGGGAGTACCAGCAGCTGCCGAACAACTACTACGACCCGCAGAACCGGTTGGAAGGGCCCTACTACGTGACCAACGGTGACTATCCCCACTTCGAGCGAAAGCGCACGGTCACGTATACCTTGAACGGGGATTTCTCGAAACGGCTTGGAAAACCGGCGGACCAGGGCGGGCACCCCCACAATCTCATGACCGGCGGGGACATCAACTACAACGACCTGGGATTCCTGAGGACGAATTTCCCGAATATCCTCACCGGGCAGGGTCTCTACGGCGCCGACCGGGACGAGTTCCGTTTCTTCAATCCCGAGGGCTCGTTCTTCGTCCAGGATCGCTGGGAATACGAGGGGATGGTGCTGAACGCGGGAATCCGGTATGACAACTTCTCCGTGGGAAACCAGATCTCGTCGGCCGAAGTGCGCGACCGGGTCAAGACGCAGATCAGCCCCCGGATCGGCATCGCCTACCCGATCTCGGATCGGGACGTGATGAGCTTCCACTACGGCCGCCTCTTCCAGGTGCCGGATCGGCAGTACATCTATCAGGGGCGCCTCATCTCGGCGACCTCGCGCGGCAATCCGAATCTGGAGCCCCAAACGACGATCAGCTACCAGCTCGGAGTCCAGCACCTCTTCAGCAAGGACATCTACGGCCAGTTCGGCGTCTACTTCAAGGACATCTTCGGGCTCCTCACCACGGTGGACCAGGCGATCCCGGGCTTCGCGATCACCATCCCAACGTACGTGAACGCCGATTACGCGTCCTCCCGAGGGGTGGAGTTCACGCTGATCAAACGCTTCAGCCGCGGGTTCGCCGGCGAGCTCAACTATACCTATGGGAACGCCACCGGCACGGCGTCGGACCCCAACCGCGCCTTGCCGAACCAGGGGAATCTGCGGGACCAGTTCAAACCCATAGCCGAGCAGCCGCTCGACTGGGACCAGAGGCACAACATTTCAGCGACGTTGAGTCTGGGGAACGAGAAGGATTGGCGCGCGTCCTTTGTCTACCAATTCGGGTCGGGCTTCCCGTTCACGCCGCACCTGCGGGAGGAGCGGCGGCAGAATCCCGATCTCATCAACTCGCGGCGTCTCCCCTCCGTATCGACGCTCTCGATGCAGGGGGAGCGGTTCTTCAGGGCGTGGGGCCAGGACCTCACGTTGTACGTGCAGGGCACGAACCTGCTCGACGCGGAGAATATCAGCAACCTGGAACCGGATCTCTGGCCGCCGGGCGCCATCAACCCGAAATCCTACAATGTCTACTACACGGAGACAGGTCGCGCGGGGGGCGCGTTCCTGACCCAGGACCAAGACGGAGACGGCCGAGAGGATTGGTACCCGGTCCACGATCCGCGGGTGTTCCAGCAGGGACGCACGATCCGGGTCGGGCTCGGCGTGCAATTCTAGTGCGGCGGGCGGAACGCGGACCGATCACCATAGAAGCAGCCAGGGCTGACATTCGCGCAAGGGGGAGGATCGGATGAGCATGGGCCGCCGGACGGCGCACACCACCGGACTATTCGTCCTTTGGGCCTGCGTGTGCGCGTTCCACCAGCTTCCCCAGGATCAGATCGAACCGACGAACAGCAGGGCCATTCACAAGCTCTTTCGGCTGAACGGGAAGTTCGTCCACAACGTGGGCCGGCTTCAGCTCCAGATCACGAATTTCGGCGAGACCGGGAACCAAAGCAATCCGAGCCAAACGACGGTGCCTTCCGCCGAATGGCCGCCGGGATCCGGGAACGATTACCTCTACGCCGCGGGTCTCTGGATCGGTGCGCTCGATGCGAGTGGAATTCCCCACGTCACGACCGCGACCTATCAGCGCGAGTTCTCCCCCGAGCTGTTTCCGCAGAACGTCTGCGTCAACCTTCCCATCGAGCAGGTGGCCGACGTGCGCGAAACCTATGAGGGGATTCCGAACGGCAACCGGGTCATTTCCTCCAGCGTGAACCCCGACGATGACGGGGACGGCCGCGTCGACGAGGACTTCTTGAACGGGCTGGACGATGACGGGGACGGCCTTTGCGACGAGGACTACGCCGCCATCGGGCAGCAGATGTTCGCCTCCGAGTACGCGGATGATCAGCCCAACACCCGGCAGCTCTTTCCCGAGCACGTGCCGCTGGGCGTCAAGGTCCAGCAGACCTCCTACGCCTGGGCGACTCCGGGACAGAATGATTTCGTCGGGATGGATTACAAGATCATCAACCGCAGCGGTCGCGCCCTTCGCAATGTATTCGTCGGCATCTTTGCGGACATGGACATCGGGAACCGGGCGATTCCGACCTATTTCACCGACGACGAGGCGGGGCTGGTCGATACGACCGTGCAGTACGTGGGCCCGACCGGTGATTTCGTCAAGAGACGGATCCAGATGGGATACATGTGGGACAACCCCGACGATCCTGCGCGGCCGCAGGACGCCAAGGGAGGCGATGTGCCCGGCTATTTCGGGTGCATGTTCCTGAACCACACGACCGACGCCAGCGGCGCGACGGCGCCCCGGCGGGTCGGGATCACATCGTACAAGTTCTTCGCGGGATCGGCGGCCTTCGCGGCGGGAGGGGACCCGGAAAACGACGCGCAGCGGTACCTGCTCATGTCGGACCCGCAGCTCAATCCCGACAATGTCGGACAGATTGTCTCGTCCCGGCCGCTGGATTACCGGTTCATCATGGCGACCGGACCG
Organism: Candidatus Eisenbacteria bacterium; assembly: GCA_005893275.1. Lineage (NCBI taxonomy): Bacteria > Candidatus Eiseniibacteriota > Candidatus Eiseniibacteriota bacterium. The sequence goes on from VBOW01000027.1 coordinate 9,484, forward strand.
TTCCGTTCGATCCTGCCCGATTCATCGCTCACGGTTTCGGTCGCCTGGGTGATGGGGTTGGGGCGGGGGCCTTCGGCGGCGGGCGGCACGATGATCGACAACGCCATTCAGGCGCAGCAGGTGTTCGACGGGCTCTACACGGATCTGGACGGGAACGCGCTCACCGGGACGTGCGGGAAGGAAACCTGTCTCCGGAATACCGAGGTCGGGGGGCGCGGGTTCACCTACTCGATCCCCGAGTCGTCCTTCTGCCGCCTTCGCTTTCATGCCGACGTCAACACGATCCCGCAGTTCTTCGATGTGACGCCATGGGACAACAACACTCCCTGCAACCTGCAGCAGGACGGGAAATACGTCTGCCAGGACGCGCTGGGCGGAACGATTCAAAACGGCAATGCGCACTGCGCCAGCGAGGACACGCTCAATATCCAAATCGTCACCCCGGACTGCAAGTACGTGGATTTCGACTGCGACGCGAACACCGGTCAGGGGGGCCGGGAGCACCTGGTCAACTGGGTCGCCGCAGCTCCGCTGCCGGCGCCCTTCTACGCGGGCCAGGACGGGCGGGGGGAAGTGGGCGATTTCATTCGTGACTATGATACGCGGGCGGATTCGGTCCGGGTCTCGGCGTGGTTTTTCCCCGGCGACCATAAGATCACGCTCAAGTGGAACAACTTCGCCGAGCAGGTTCGGGACGCCCAGAGGGGGAATCTGAAGGAATTCTTGGGCTACCGAATCTACCGCGCCGCCGGATGGCACCGACCCCTCGGAACGAACGCCCCCGCACGGGACCTGTGGTCCCTGCTCGGGGAATGGCGCGAGGATCCGAAGGGGACTCCCGCACACCCTCTGTCCGACCTCGTGGATCCCTCGATCCCGATCGTGAATATCAGCCCCGTTCTGGTGCGCTGGGATCCCAGTCGGAGGCGGGTGCGAAACGATTCGAGCTACACGGAGGTCGACACGCTGTTCGCGGTCGGCCGGTACAGCTTCGTGGATCCCCACGTCCTGAACGGCTTCCCCTACTTCTATTCCATTGTTCCCATCTCCGTGGTGCCGGGCGACTCGGCCGGCTCCGACGTGATTCTGCAGGGAAACCCGAGCGCGTCCAACGCCCAGGTGGTCTACCCTCGAGGGGACTCACGCAATGACCAGAAGAAGGTCTTCGTCGTCCCGAATCCGTACAAGGGGGGCGCGGAGTGGGATCTCGTGCCGCGCGAGGAGGATCCTTCCGGCACCAAGGTCACCTTCATGAACCTGCCGCGCACCAAGGGCACGATCCACATTTACACGCTCGCGGGGGATCTCGTGAAAGACATCGCCTTCGACGGAAAACCGCCGGGCGATCTCCAGTACGGCAAGGATCCCGTGACCGGCGGCGAGGGTTCGGTCCCGTGGAATTTGATCTCGAGAAACGGTCAGAAGATCGTGAGCGGTATCTACATCTATTCTGTCGACAGCGAATTGGGCAAGCAAGTCGGCAGGTTCGTCATTGTCCGATGACGCCGGAGCGTCCCAGCCGTCCCTGGGAGAACCGAGGAGGCATTCCGTGAAGCGTGCGGTGGTACTAGCCATCTGCCTGCTGCTTCCGCTCACGGCGGAAGGCGCGCAGATATTCGAAAAGGTCGGGACCCTGGGCGGGCAATCCCTCAAGATCGGCGTGGGCGCTCGGGCGGCCGCGATGGGGGACGCGTACGTCGCCATCGCCGACGACGCGACCGCCGTCTACTGGAACCCGGCCGGCATCGCCAGGCTTTCGGGTCAATCGGTGACCCTGAATCACACCGCCTGGCCCGCGGACATTCTGTTCGACCAGGCGGCCTACGTCTTCTCGATCAAGTGGATTCCCGGGATGCTCGGGGTCAACGTTCGCGCGTTGACCATGAGCCGCGATATCGTACGAACGACGTATCAGCCCGAGGGAACCGGTGATACGTTCGACGCGGGGGAATGGGCGTATGGTCTTTCCTACGCGCGGTCGCTCACGGATAAATTCTCGGCCGGTTTCTCCGTGAACTACGTCCAGACCGGCCTCGCCGACGTGAAGGGGAAGTCGAGCACATTCGACTTCGGCACGCTCTACGACATCGGAGTCCTCGGGGCGAAGATCGGCATGTCGATTCAGAACATCGGGAGCGACATGACCTTCCTCAACGAGAAGGTGAAGATGCCGACGTTCTTCCGGGTAGGAGGCTCGATGAGCCTGCTCCAGAGCGGCGACAGCCGATTCATCACGTCGGCGGAATTCACCCACCCGTCCGACAACTCGGAGAAGGTGAATTGGGGCGCGGAGTACGCCTTCCACGACTATCTCTTTCTGAGAGGTGGGTACAAGTTCAATTACGACACGGAGGGCATGACGGCTGGTTTGGGCGTGAAGTTCCCGCTGACGCTGAGCAAGGCGTCTGTGGCCCGCCTGGATTATGCGTATCAGGACCTCAAACTTCTCACCGCCGCACACCGTGTTTCGGTGAACGTGAGCTTCTAGGAGCCCGCGCCGTGAGGCGCCACCAAAATCGCGCGCCTCATTGGCTCTGGGTCCTGGTCGCCTGCGCCCTCCCGGGAGCGCCGGCCGGCGCAATCGGCAGGGTTTCAACTCCTGGAGAGCCAGGGACTTCCTCCGGGGACCTCCACTATCACGCGAGCGCCGTGGCGTACCGTCACGACGCCGGCAACGCCCGGGTCGAGTTCTCGATCCGCGTGCCCTACAGCGAAATCCGATTCCTGCCCTCAGGCGAACATTTCGAGGCCCGGCTCCGGGTCACCGTCGAGCTTCTCGGAAAGAAGGGTCGGCGGGCGGGATACCAGCAACGCGAGGCGCGCCTCCAATCGACAGACGCGGCGGCGACCGTGGATTCGCTTCTGGGGGAGATCTACACCGTCGGTATCGTCGCGCCTCGGGCGAAGTACCACTACAAGATCACCGTCGAGGACATGAACGTCGCCCGCCGCGGGCTCGTGTACCAGATGAAGAACAAGAAGCGGCAGGGTGAGGTGCAGGGCGACATCGACATGTCGGAGTGGTTGTTTCAGGATCCGGCGCTCAGTGGGATCGAATTCGCGTGGGCGATCCAAGAGCGGACTCCGGAGACGCCCTTCGCGAAGGGTAGTTTCGAGGTGCTCCCCCATCCCAGCGCCTACTACGGCGCGTATCAGGACATGCTCTCCGCCTATTACGAGATTTACGACACCCCTCCTCCGCCGGAGGGCCGGGCCTATCGGGTCAGCACCATGATCTTCAGCTCGGCGGGGGACACCCTGCTCGAGTCGCTGGACTCGCTGCGCGTGACCGAGGGTGCCGCCTGGCCCCACACACTCCATGCGGACGTGGCATCGCTTCCCGCGGGGCACTACCGGCTGCGAATCGATCTCCTCCACGGCGAGGGACGGCCGATCGCGTCGAGTCAGGGGGAGTTCGACATGCTATGGGAGGCCGATTCGTGGGCCTCCGACGCGGCGGATCTCTACGATGTGACCGCGCAAACACTTCTTTCCCAGGATGAGGCCTACCGCTTCCGCCAACTCTCCCGGGGGGAGAAGGAAGCGAGACTCGCCGACCTCTGGCGAGCGATCGATCCCACCCCCGACACGGCGGCGAACGAGCTCCGGAGCGATTTTCGCCGCCGCCTCGCCTACGCCAACGCGCACTACACGGTATTCGAGAAGGGAATGTTCAGCGATCGCGGCCGGATCTGGATTCAATTCGGGGAGCCGGACGATATCAAGATCGAGCGACTCCCCGTCTCGGACAAGACTCTCGGATACGTGGTGGATGGGCAAATCCCCAAGGCCTCAAAGGATATTCTCACGAAACCCGACCAGGGCGTTGTCGACACGCGCGCGTTCGAAATCTGGACGTACAATCTGCGGGGCCACGAGATGGTTCCGCGACACCGGATGAACGAGATCAGCGCGGGGATGAAATTCGTGTTCGTCGATGAACAAGGATACGGCGACTACACGCTGCGGTACTCCTCGGTGAGCGGGGTGCGGTAGCGCCGCTCCGCCCTTCGTCGCGGACGGGGCCGTGTTTCGGCCTTGACAGTGCGGACCGACGCACATACCATCCGTGCCCCCAACTTTCTCATCGACAAGGACTTGACTGGATTCGGAGGTCGGACGATGCGGCTTGGCGTGCTCACCGGCGGGGGCGATTGCCCCGGCCTGAACGCGGTGATCCGCGCCGTCGTCCACCGCTCGATCAAAGGCTACGGTTGGTCGGTCGTCGGATTCCGGCACGGTTGGAGGGGACTCTTACAATCGGAAGTCGAGGAGCTGGATCTGAAGACGGTCTCCGGAATCCTTCCCAGGGGCGGGACGATTCTCGGCACCTCGCGCACGAATCCCTACCAGGAGCCGGGTGGGGAGGCGCGGATTCGTGAGGAGCTCAAGTCGCGGGCGATCGACGTTCTCGTCGTCATCGGGGGGGAGGACACCCTCGGGGTCGCCGTGAAGCTCCACCAGGCCGGCGTCCGCCTGGTCGGCATTCCCAAGACGATCGACAACGACGTGAACGGCACCGACTATACCTTCGGTTTCGACACCGCGCTCTCGATCGCGACCGAAGCGATCGACCGACTGCACACGACGGCAGAATCGCACGACCGCGTCATCGTCGTCGAGGTGATGGGACGACACGCGGGGTGGATTGCGCTCGAGGCGGGCGTCGCCGGCGGGGCCGACATGATCCTCGTTCCGGAGTACCCGGTCGCCATCGACGAGGTCTGTGACGTCGTGCGCCGCCGGCACGAGCGCGGCAAGAATTTCAGTATCATTGTCGTCGCCGAGGGCGCGAGGCTCCGCGACGTGGCGGGAGGACCGGTGCAGGTTCAAAGCGAGCGCCGGGACGCGTTCGGACACGTGAGGCTCGGCGGTATCGGAGCCACTCTGGCGGACCGCATCGAGGAGCGGACGGGATTCGAGAGCCGCTACAGCGTGCTCGGACACATTCAGCGCGGCGGCTCGCCGACCGCTTTCGATCGCTTTCTCGGCACGAGGTTCGGCGTCCAGGCGGTCGATCTCGTACGACGGGAAGGATTCGGGCGCATGGTCGCGATCCGCGGGATGAAAATCGTGGACGTTCCGATCTCCGAAGGGGTCGGTTCCCTGAAGACGGTGGACCGCGAATTCTACGAGTTGGCGTCCGTCTTTTTCAGCTAAGGGGGGTACGCTCGTGCGTGTCGGCATCAATGGATTCGGGCGCATCGGACGGTTGGTTCTCCGGGCGGCGCTCAAGCGGGACGAGGCGATCGAGTTTGCCGCGGTGAACGACATCACCGACGCCGCGACCCTTGCGCACCTCCTGACGTACGACTCCGTCCATGGCGTGTGGCCCGAGCGGTTCACGTCCCGGGACGGCGTCCTCTGCGTGGGCCGTCGCACGATCCGGGTTCTTTCCGAGGCGAATCCGGCCAAGCTGCCGTGGAAGGACTTGGGGGTGGACGTCGTGCTGGAGTGCACCGGCAAATTCACCGAGCGCGACAAGGCGGCGGTTCATCTCGGTGCGGGAGCCAAGCGGGTTTTGGTCTCGGCGCCCGCAAAGGGGGCGGATGCCACGTTCGTCATCGGGGTGAACGAGGAGACCTTCGATCCGGGCAAGCATCAGGTCGTATCGATCGCCTCATGCACGACGAACTGTTTGGCGCCGGTGCTCTGGGTGTTGGATCAGACATTTGGCATCGAGCGCGGGCTCATGACGACCGTGCACGCGTACACGAACGACCAGAGACTGCAAGATTCCCCTCACAAGGACCTCCGGCGCGCGCGCGCCGCGGCGGTTTCGCTGATTCCGACGAGCACGGGGGCGGCGAAGGCGATCGGCCACGTGATCCCCTCCCTCCAGGGAAAGATGGATGGGCTCTCGGTCCGCGTTCCGATCGCCGACGGTTCGTTGATCGACGTCACGGTGGCAACCGCGAAGGCCGCCTCCGTGGCCTCGGTGAACGCGGCGATGAAGGCGGCCGCGGAAGGAAAGCTGCGCGGGATCCTCCAATACACGGAGGATCCGATCGTCTCACAGGATGTTGTGGGGAACCCGCACTCCGCCGTGTTCGACTCTCAGCTCACGATGCTTTCCGGCGACAGGATGGTGAAGGTGTTCGCGTGGTATGACAACGAGTGGGGGTTCTCGAATCGCATGGTGGACACCCTTCTTCTGCTTGGACGCGGGTGCTAGGCGCGATGTCTTTCCGTACGCTGCGCTCCCTCAACGTCGCGGGCAGATGCGTTTTCGTCCGCGTGGACTTCAACGTTCCGCTCACCCCGGACGGCGCGGTTGGGGACGACACCCGAATCGTGGCGTCGCTTCCGACGCTCCGCTATCTGATCGAAAAGGGCGCCCGGCTCGTCGTCGCGTCCCATCTCGGCCGGCCGAAAGGGAAGCGGGATCCAAAGCAGAGTCTCGCCCCGGTGCGGGAACGGCTCGAGCGCTACCTGCGAAAGTCGGTGGGATTCGCCGAGTCGATCGTCGGCCCCGAGGCGGAGCGGCTCGCGGGGCGCCTCGCCGACGGCGATGTGCTCCTGCTGGAGAATCTCCGTTTCGATCCACGCGAAGAGGCGAACGACCCAGGGTTCAGCCGCGAGCTCGGGCGGCTGGCGGACGCCTACGTCAACGACGCCTTTGGCGCGGCGCACCGGGCGCATGCCTCGATCACCGGCATCACGACGTTCCTCGTCGATTGTGCTGCGGGATTTCTCCTGGAACGCGAGCTCCAGGCGCTCGGGAAGCTGCTGGAGGCCCCTGGTCGTCCCTATACGGCGATTCTGGGTGGCGCCAAGATCTCCGGGAAGATCGATGTGCTCCGGAACCTCCTGCCTCGCGTGGACCGCCTCATTGTCGGGGGCGGAATGATGTTCACCTTTCTGCGCGCGAAGGGGCTCGAGACCGGTCGTTCCCTGGTGGAGGAGGACAAGGTACCCCTGGCCAAGGAAATCCTCGCCCGGCCGGAAGCGGAGCAAAAGCTCATTCTCCCTCGCGATTGCATCGTCGCCGCGGACGCGAGCGGCCGGGATCCGGGGCACGCGGTCGGCGTGGATGGAATTCCTCCCGGACTCGCAGGGGTGGACATCGGACCGGGATCGATCGAGGAAATCGTGGAAGCGCTCTCGGCGGCGCGGACGGTGTTCTGGAACGGTCCCATGGGAGTTTTCGAGGTTCCGGCGTACGCGCGGGGAACGCTCCGCGTCGCGAAAGGGGTGGCCGAGGCGACGGGACGCGGCGCCTTCACGGTGGTCGGGGGGGGCGACTCCCTCGCGGCGATCCACCAGGCCGGAGTGGAACATCAGATCAGCCACTGCTCGACCGGCGGGGGGGCTTCGCTCGAGTTCCTCGAAGGGCGCGTGCTTCCCGGCGTCGCCGCGCTCGAGGCGACCTCAGAGGCTGCACCATGAGCAGGATCCTTGCCGGCAACTGGAAGATGAACCTCACCCTCGCGGAAGCCCGCTCCCTCCTGCGCGCGATCGGAGATCGCGCCGCCGCGGTGCCCTCGCTCACCGTGGTCGTCTTTCCTCCCCCGACGGCGCTCGCCACGCTCGCGGGGGAGCGGCGTCCCACCGATCCCAAGCTCGGCATCCAGAACTGCCATACGGAACCCAAGGGGGCGTTCACCGGCGAGATCTCGCCCGAGATGGCGAAGGACTCGGGCGCCGAGTTCGCGCTCGTCGGCCACTCCGAACGGAGGCGGTTGTTCTGCGAGAATGACCAGATCGTACAGGCCAAGCTGAAGGCCGTCTGGCGCGCCGGGCTGAAGCCTGTGCTTTGTGTCGGTGAAACGCTCGCGGAGCGCGAGCGGAGGGAGACGCGCGACGTCTTGAAGCGCCAGCTCACGCGGGCCCTCGACGGCGCGCCGGCGAGGGCGCCGCTGTGGGTTGCGTACGAGCCGGTCTGGGCGATCGGAACCGGGGTGGTCGCGACCGAGGACGAGGTGGCGGAGGCGCACGCGTGGGTGCTCGAGGAGTTGGGCCGGATGGGGAGGGGGAGCGCCGCGGGACATCCCCCCGTGCTCTACGGCGGCAGCGTCGATCCGAAGAACGCCGCCGCGCTGGCCGCAATCCCCGAGGTGGACGGGTTCCTGGTCGGCGGGGCATCGCTCCGGGCCGAATCGTTTCTCGGTATCGGTGAGGCGCTGCTCAAGGCGGAACGCCGCCCATCCGCGGTGGATTGACCGCCGCGCGAGGCGCATGCTACGCTGAGCGTCTGCTGGCACAAAGGTCGAAGAACGGAGGCGTTCCGGATGTCCGGGTTTGTCGTTGGATTCATAGCCACGATTCACATCGTGGTCTGCTTGGCCCTGATGGCTTCCATTCTGCTCCAATCGGGCAAGGGAGGCGGGCTTGCCGGTGCCTTTGGCGCGGGGTCCAGCCAGACGCTCTTCGGGGGTCGCGGCGCGGCCACATTCTTGAGCCGGGCCACGACCACCCTGGCGGTGATTTTCTTTCTCACATCATTGACGCTGGGCATTCAAGCATCCCGGTCCGCGGGCGGGGGACGGAGCCTGATCCAAGAGGAAGCACGGAGACGGGGCCAGCAACGCGCTGCGACGGAGGGGGCGGGCGCTCCCACAGCGGGCGCTCCCACGCCCGGCGGCCCCGCGGCTCCGGCGACAGGGGCTCCGGTCACCGGCACGGGCGCCTCGAATCCCTCGCCGACCCCCGAGGCGCCGCCTGCTCCAACCCCAGGGGCTCCTGCCGGGGGAGGAGCGCCGGCTGCCGGCGGTCCGTGATCCGATTCAGCCCGGGTGGTGGAACTTGGTAGACACGTACGTTTGAGGGGCGTATGGGTAACCCCGTGCGAGTTCAAATCTCGCCCCGGGCACATCGTGGGTCCCCTTCCCGCTCGGGGGGGGACCCGAAGTTTTTCAGCGGTACTCCCCGCCGGGCCGGTCGGGTGTCGGCTCTGGAATGAGTCCGACGAGCCGAATGCAGTAGCGATCCTCGGCGCGAACCTCGTTTTTCGCGCCGCAGTGCTGGCACCGCACGTACGAACGCCGAGGGTCTTCCCTCAAATGAAAAATCTGGACGGGTCCGAAGAGCTTCGCGCAGCGAAGGCATTCGACCGCCGGATTGCTGACCTCCATCTCGGGCATGTTCGATTCACCTCCCCGTGCGCGCTTCGCGCGGAGCCCTTCCGCGCTTCGAGTCTGCTGGGCGCCATTGTAAAGAGGGCGCGCGCGGCCGTCCAGGGCTCGCTCGGTCCCCGCGCCGAGGCGACGGCCGAGCATCTCCACCTCCGGGTCCGCCGTTGAGCGCGCGTCCGATCCTCGTGACCGGAGGAGCCGGGTACATCGGCTCGGTGCTCGTGCGGATGCTTCTCCAGGCGGGCCGGCCGGTGCGCGTCCTCGACCGCATGCTGCACGGCGGCCACGGTCTCGAGGACCTCGCCCACGATCCCAACCTCACCGTGCTGGTCCGCGACCTTCGCGACCCTCGGGTTCACGAGCAGGGGTTGGAGGAGGTGAAGACCGTGGTGCACCTCGCGGCGATCGAGGGTGGCAAAGCCTGCGCCTTGGACGAGGACCTCGCCGTGCAGACCAATTGGAGCGCCACCGTCGCATTCGCCAGGCGGGCGCGGGCCCTCGGCGTCCATCGCTTTGTCTTCGCTTCGACGTGCTGCGTCTACGGCGAAGGTCGCGACGAGATGCTCACCGAGGAATCCCCCGCAAAGCCGCGGTCCCTCTACGCGGAGACGCGGTGGCACGCGGAGCAGGGGATTCTCGAGCTGACGGACGATTCGGAGTTCGAGCCCGTCATCCTCCGCTTCAGCACGGTCTACGGACTGTCCCCACGCATGCGGTTCGATCTCGCGGTGAACTTCCTCGCTCAGCAAGCCGTGCGCGAAGGGGAGGTCCAAATCTTCGGCGGCTCCCAGTGGCGACCCTTCGCGCATGTGGCGGATATCGCTCGCGGGATCATCATGGCGATCGAGGAACCGCTGCCCCCGGACGGGCCGCCGATCCTGAATCTCGGAGACAATCTCGAGAACTACCAGCTCCGCGACCTGAAGGAGGAGCTCGAGGCACACGTGCCGGGGGTGCGGGTGACGATCCAGCCCGAGAAGGAAGACCGGTGTACCTACCGGGTACGATTCGACAGGATCGAGCGGGAGTGGGGATTCCGGGCGCGTCGGCGCGTCGGCGACGGGATCGAGGAGGTCGCGCGCGCGGTACGCTCGGGCGTGATCGCCGATCCGAGAGAGCGCCGATACTACAACGCGTGACCGGGAATCTGGTTGCGTGCCGGAGGATCGATCCGGTAGCGTGGAAGCGCCTCGCTCTCACCGTAACCCTACGGAGAGTCTCATGCCGCGGCTGGAAATGACGTTGCAAGAGCTCAAGGAGCGCGCCCTCTTCGTGCGGCGCGACATCATCGCGCTCCTGGCTCGCTCCCAATCCGGACACAGCGGCGGGCCGCTCTCGTCCGCCGATTTCGGAACCGTTCTATTCTTCCACGAAATGAACGTGAATCCGGGCCGGCTCGATGATCCATCGCGGGACATGTGGCATTTCTCGATCGGGCATATCACGCCGGTGATCTACTCGCTCATGGGGGAGCGCGGATATTTCCCGCTCGTCGACCTTCTCCAATTCCGCCAGTTCAAAGGACACCTTCAGGGTCATCCCAGCAAACACGACACACCGGGGATCGAGGTCTCCTCGGGCTCGCTGGGGCAGGGACTGTCCGTGGCGAGCGGCATGGCGCTGGGCTCCCGAATGGATGGGATCGATCGGCGCGTCTATTGCGTGATGGGGGACGGGGAACAACAGGAGGGGCAGATCTGGGAAGCCGCGATGTTCGCGGCCCACTACAAGCTCGACAACATCTGCGGCATTATCGACTACAACCGGAAGCAGATCGACGGCGACGTTCAGGATGTGATGGGAATCGCGCCGCTCGCGGACAAATGGCGCGGATTCAACTGGAACGTCATCGAAGTGGACGGCCATGACGTGGCGGCGCTCGTTCAGGGGTTCGAGATCGCCCGCGCGACCAAAGGGAAGCCCTCCCTCATCCTCGCCCACACCGTGATGGGAAAGGGCGTGTCGTTCATGGAGGATGACTACAAGTGGCACGGCGTTCCGCCGAATCGCGAGCAGGCGGACCAGGCCCTGCGAGAGATGGGGACGAGCCTTGATGCATGGACGGCGCGGCTGGAACGCTGCACGAAGCCCGAAGTGGCTCCAGGACCGGGGCCGGGCGTATGACCGGCGTGACCCCGGCCGCTCCACAGGCGCCCGCCTCCGTTCCATCGCTCGGCAAGCCCGAGATGAAGCGGACCCGGGAGGGGTTCGGCCACGGCCTCCTCGACTTGGGGCAGAGACGTCAGGACGTGGTCGTGCTCGTCGGCGATCTGTCCGGCTCGACGAATGTCTCGTTTTTCGCGGAGAAATTCCCAGACCGCTTCATTCAAGTCGGGGTCGCGGAGCAGAACATGATGTGCGTCGCGGCGGGGCTCGCCGCGGCGGGAAAGATTCCGTTCCTCGCCACGTACGGCGCCTTCGCCTCCTGCCGGAGCGCGGACCAGATGCGCGTGACGGTCGCCTATACGGATCTTCCGGTAAAAATCGGCGGCGCGCACGGGGGCATCAGCGTCGGGCCGGATGGGGCGACGCACCAGGCCATGGAGGAGATCGCGATCGTCCGCTCGATTCCCAACATGAAGATGATCGTGCCGTGTGATTACTGGGAGACGCGCAAAGCGACCGTGGCCGCCGCGGACGATCCGCACCCCAACTACATCCGATTTGGCCGCGAGCCCGTTCCGGTCGTGACCGGGCCCGAAACGCCGTTCGTGATCGGAAAAGCGAATTTGGTGCGCGATGGCGGCGATCTCGCGATCATCGCCTGCGGGGTCATGGTCTACGAGGCGCTCGTGGCCGCCCAGGAGCTCGAAGCGCGCGGCGTGCGCGCCCGCGTGCTGAACATGCACACCATCAAGCCAATCGACGCCGAAGCGGTCGTCCGTGCCGCGCGGGAATGTGGCGCGATCGTGACCGCGGAGGAGCACCAGGTGCATGGAGGCCTGGGCGGTGCCGTTGCGGAGGCGGTCGTGCAATCGCACCCGGTCCCGATGGAGCTCGTTGCCGTCCACGATCGCTTCGGTCGATCGGGAAAGCAGGAAGAGCTGATGGCCGCGTTCGGCATCAAGGCGCCGGACGTGGTGCGCGCCGCCGAACGGGCGCTCGCCCGCAAGCGCGCGCGGTAATGCTCGGGGAGCGGCGGCTCTGTCCGGGGCCGCTCATCGCCCGCGCGGGCTGCTTCCTCGTTTCCGTCGCGGTCGCGTTTCCAGCCGCGGCGGCCGGTCCGTTCGCGGTCGCCGGTCCGCTCTCGGCTGCCGGTCCGGTCCCCGCGGGGTCCTCCCCTGGATACGCGGGCGAACGCTCCTCGGTGTCCGCCCCCGCCGCATTCGCGATCCTCGCCTTGGACTCGTTGAGACAGGAATGGGGAGCCGCCGTGGTGTCGCGCTGGATCTCGGTCGGCGCGCGGTCCCTCAGCGCGCGCGCCGGCGCGGGCGTGTGGGTGGGGCTCGAGCTTCCCGATCCGCGCCGCGCGGCGCTCGCACTCGAGCGGATGGCGGGCGGTCTCACGGCGCGGGCGGCCCTCGATAGCCTCCTGGCCGGCGACGCCAGGCGGGGAGAGCGCCAGGCCGCGCTCCTGGATCGCTCCGGAGGCGCGGCCGCGTTCACCGGAGATCTCTGCCCCGCCTGGGCGGGGGAGCGGACGGGCCGCGGCTACGTGTGCCAGGGGGTGGGACTGCGCGACGGCGGCGCGCTCATGACCATGGGACGCGCTTTCGAAACCGCGGGCGGGACGCTCGGCGAGCGGCTCCTCGCGGCCGTCGAGGCGGCGGAATCGATCGCGCCTCTCCGCGAGGACGGAGAATCGGCTGCGGTGCTGATCGTGCGCGAGGGAGGCGGCCCGAATGGATGGTCGGACCGCATGGTCGACCTCCGCGTGGATGACGCCCCGGATGCGGTCCAGGAGCTCAAGCGGATTTACGCCGCGCACGCCGCCACGTTCCTGCCCGCCGCGTACGCGCGGTTCGGCGACGAGGCCAAGCGCCGTGGGGATTCGATCTCGGCGGAGCGCGAGTATTCCCGCGCCGAGGCGGGCTTCCGCGCCGCGGTCGCCCGGTCGCCCAAGAACCCCGACGCGCTGAACGAGCTGGCGTGGTTCCTCGCGACCCATGACCGAGGCCTCGAGGATGCCCTGCGTTTCGCGAAGGCGGCGGTCCTCGTCCGGCCCGATGACCCCAACCTGTACGACACTCTCGCAGAGACGGAGTACCGATCGGGTTCTTTGAACCGGGCGATCGAAGCGATGACGCGGGCGGTCAAGCGCTCGGGAGGCGCCATGCGGTACACGGACCGGCTGAGGCGGTGGGAGCGGGAGCGGTCGGCGCTCGAGGGAAAGTCCCCTCCCGATTCCGGCGGCGGGCGCGCGCGCTAGCCGGTGAAGGAGCCCGGCGCCGGACGGGGGCTCCGGAACAGGGAATCGAGGGTGCGGAAGCCGATCGGCTCGGTCGAACGAAACGGCTCCCCGTAACGCACGCCGATCTGCCCCCCGAAGTGGCGGGCCCGCGCCTCGATCCGCCCGATGAAATCGGGTTCGTTCAAAGCCGTCGGCCTCGTTCCGGCATCCGCCATCTCGACCTGGGTCCGGTGCGCCAGGATGGCGCGCCGCTTCCCGTGCCATCCCGCGGAGATGTCCACGATGAAGGTCGGGACAAAGCCAACGCGCGACGCGAAGTAATAGCGCGCCTCGGCGCGGTGGGGCTCTCCCCTGTCATCGAACTTGCGTAGCCCGGCCATGTACCACGCGCGGTCCACGAGTCGGGACGCTTCGACGTGATCGGGGTGATGATCGAGGGGCGCGTGCGTGAGCAGGACGGAAGGACGCAGGGCGCGGAGGATCCGTGCCACACGTCGCGTTTGCTCGGGGTCACGCGAGTCGATTCCTCCGTCCGGAAGCTCGGCGTTTTTCCGTTCGGCCACGCCGAGCACGCGCGCCGCTTCGGCCGCCTCCGCCGCGCGCTCTTCGACCGTGCCGTTCGTGGACAGCTCGCCCCGGGTGAGATCGAGAATTCCGACGGCGTAACCCTGTCCGGCCGCGATCGCGAGGGTGCCGCCGCAGCTGATTTCCACGTCGTCGGGGTGGGCCCCGATGGCCAGGATTTGGAGGGGTGGGGTCCCGGGCTGGGTCACGGAGGGAATCGGCGGGCTAGCCGTTCGGCTCGTGATCGAAGACGTGTTGGGTGCGGATCGTGCGGATCGTGCCGGTCTGAACCCGCATCACCATGGAGTGGGTTTCGGCCCCCCCCGCCCGGAAACGCACGCCCGGCAGAAGGTCGCCGTCGGTGACGCCGGTCGTCGCGAAGACGATCCGGTTCCCTCGCGCGAGGTCGCTTTCGGTGTACACGCGGTCCGGATCCTCGATCCCCATCGTTTTGGCGCGCGCGCGCTCCTCCGCGTTTCGAAAATGGAGCCGGCCCTGGATCGCCCCGCCCAGGCAGCGCAGGGCGGCGGCGGCGAGCACTCCTTCCGGCGCTCCGCCCACCCCGAGCAGCACGTCCACGCCGGTGGAGTCGATCGCGGTCGCGATTGCGGCGGAGACGTCGCCGTCCGGGATCAGGTGGATGCGGGCGCCGGTGCGCCGGATGCGCCGGATCAGCTCATCGTGGCGCGGCCGATCGAGCACAACCACGGTCAGGTCCTCGAGGTCGTAGCCCTTCGCGGCGGCGATGCCCTCCAGATTCTCTTCGACCGTCCGGTTGAGGTCGATCGCGGCGGCGGCCCTCGGGCCGACGGCGATCTTCTCCATGTACGTGTCCGGGGCGTGGAGGAGATGGCCGCGCTGGGCGAGGGCGATCACCGAGAGGGCGTTCGGCCGGCCGTACGCGACCGAGTTGGTGCATTCCAAGGGATCGAGCGCAATGTCGACCTCGGGACCTTTTCCCGAGCCGACCGACTCGCCGATGTAGAGCATCGGCGCTTCGTCCCGCTCCCCCTCGCCGATGACGACCGTGCCCTGAATGTCCACGATGTCGAAGACCCGGCGCATCGCGGTGACCGCCGCCTGATCGGCCGCGTTCTTATCTCCGCGGCCCATCCAGCGGGCGCAGGCGAGCGCGGCCGCCTCGGTGACGCGGACCAAATCCAGGCCGAGATTTCGGTCCATCGTGTTTCGTCAGCGGCTCGGAGCTTCGCCGAAGGCGCTCGCGTCGATTTCTTCCCAGTCGTTGATCATGTCGGACCAGCGGTAGAGGCGGATCCGGCTCGTTGTTTCCGTGTCGGAATAGACGTATTCGACGTACGATCCGCCTCCGGCTCGGTTCGAGTAGTGGAGTTTCTTGTCCACCACGAGAGGGCGCGTCGTCCGCGCGAGCTTCATGCGGCCCATGGGGCTCTGCCAGATCACCGATTCGACAACCGCGTGCGTTTCCTCGTCCTCGACCTCGTCGAACTCGAGGCCGCCGAATTGTTTGTCGAGGCGCCGCAGGACTTCCTCCCAGCGCTGGTCGTTCATGAATCTCCCATCGGCTTGGTTGACTTACGTTCGGAGCGGACTATAGTAGCACACCCTGTGAATCGCACAACCGTCTCCGGCGCATCGGGATCCTTCAGCGGCCGGTCCGCGCTCGTCCTCGGAGGGTCGGGCGGTTTGGGCCGCGCCGTCGCGCTTGCCCTCGCGCGGGAGGGAGCGCGGGTCCTGGCCACCGGGCGGAACCGCGAGACGCTCGCGGAGCTTCGCGCGGTGGCCCGAGCCCGCGGGCTCCAGGTCCTGACGCTCCAATCGGACGCCGAGAAGAAAGAAAGGGTCCACGCGGCGTTTCGGCGTGCCGCCTCGAGCATCGGCGGGCCTGATCTCCTGGTTCATGCGGTGGGCGATCTCTGGGAGGGTCCGATCGCGCGGCTGACCGGCGAGCGCTGGGAGGCGCTCGTCCGCTCCAACGTGACGAGCGCCCTCTACGCGATCCAGGAAGCGCTCCCCGGGATGCGGAAGCGGCGCTACGGGCGGATCCTGCTTTTCGGCGTTGCCGGGGGAGACGCCCCTCGAGCCGCGCCGCGCGCCCACGGCTACCGCGCCGCGAAAATCGCGCTCCTCACGCTGGCGCGAAGCGTGGCGCACGAGGAAGCGGCGAACGGGATCACCGTGAACACGATTCTGCCCGGGGTGATCCGGACGGGAACCGTTACCCGAAGCTCGGCCGTGCTTGCGCGGCGCATACCCGCGCGCCGATTGGGCACGCCTCAGGAGGTCGCGCGCGCCGCGCTCTTCCTTCTCGCCGAGGACTCCGGGTACATCACCGGTTCCGCCCTCACCCTCTCGGGAGGGCTCCTGCTTTGAGGGAGGAGTCTGGCCATGCCTGAAGTGACCCTGGTACCCATCCGCACGCCCGCCGATGCGAACCTGATCCTCGGTCACGCGCACTTCATCAAGACGGCCGAAGACCTCTACGAGGCGATCGTCAACTCGGTCCCCGGCGCGAAATTCGGGATCGCTTTCTCGGAAGCGTCGGGCCCGAGGCTCATACGAAGGGAAGGGAACGACGAGGCGCTGACGCGGGCCGCCGAGCGGGAGCTCATGAACCTCGGATGCGGCCACGCCTTCTTGATTTTCCTCGCAGGCGCGTACCCCATCAATCTCCTGAGGGACATCCGCGCCTGTGTCGAAGTCTGCGCGATCCACTGCGCGACCGCGAACCCCGTGAAAGTCGCCGTCCTGCGCGAGGGGGAGGCAGGCGCGATCCTAGGGGTTATGGACGGCCTCGGCCCCGTGGCGATCGAAGGCCCCGAGGAGGCCCGCGCGCGGCGGGATTTCGTGCGGAAGATCGGCTACAAGCTCGCCTGACGGCGCCTGGGGGCGTCCCGTCCGGGACCGAATCCGCCCCCAGCGCAACCACGTTGACCGCGGTTTTTCAAGATGTTAGGCTGGTACGCAATCGTAGGTTGTCCCCTGACCGAAGCTGAGGCACGCATTGCGCGCATCCACGCCCAAGGCCTGGGTGCTCCGGAGTCCGGCCGCCCCGGAGCGAGCCCAGGAGCTTGCCGTCCAACTGGGAATTTCACACACCTTCGCCACCCTGCTTGCCAATCGAGGTTTCTCTTCGTCGCTCGAGGTTCAGGATTTCCTTGAACCGAGCATCGATAGGCTCCTGGACGCCTTCACGATGCGGGACATGGACCTGGCCGCCGCCCGGATCTGGAAGGCGATCGACGAGCGGGAGTCGATCCTCGTCTACGGGGACTACGACGTCGACGGCATCACCGCGACCGGCCTGCTCACGTCGGCCCTGACGAGACTCGGGGGCAAGGTGTCGTACTTCATCCCGGACCGGATTCGCGACGGCTATGGCTTCTCGCTCCGGGGCGTCGAGGTGGCGAAGAAGCGCCGGATCCGGCTCGTGATCACCGCCGATTGCGGCATCACGGCGACGGCCGAGGTGAAGCTCGCCAAGCAGCATGGGATCGACGTGATCGTCACGGATCACCACGAGCCGCTCGGGATCTTGCCCGAAGCCGACGCCGTCTTGAACCCGAAGCGGCGCGATTGCCCGTATCGGTTCAAGGAGCTGGCGGGCGTGGGGGTGGTCTTGAAGCTCGTGCAGGGGCTGGCCCAGTATCGGCCGGGTTCGCTGGCGGACGATTTCGTATACGAGCACCTGGATCTGGTCGCGCTCGGGACGATCGCGGACGTCGTGCCGCTCCGCGGTGAGAACCGGATTTTCGCGAAGCTCGGGCTCGAGCGCATCTGTGATTCGACCAAGCCCGGGATCATCGCGCTCAAGGAGGTCGCGGGGCTGCGCTCGAAGCGGGTCGAGAGCGGCCACGTCGCGTACATTCTTGCACCGCGGATCAACGCGGCGGGCCGGCTCGGAAACGCGGAGAGCGGCGTGCGACTTCTACTTTCCACGGAGCCGGGCGAGGCGATGACGATCGCCGAGAGTCTGGAAGAAGACAACACGATGCGGAAGAAAATCGACGAGTCCACGCTCGAAGAGGCCCTCGATCAGCTCCAAGCGCTGGGGCCGGATCTTCCACCGGCCATCGTGCTCTGGTCCGATCGATGGCATCCGGGCGTGCTGGGGATCGTGGCCTCGAGGCTCATGGAACGCTATCACCGGCCGACCATCCTCATCGCGGCCGACGACGACGAGGGAAAGGGTTCGGGGAGAAGCATTCCCGGGTTCGACGTGTGCCAGGCGCTCCAGGAGTGCCGCGAGCATCTGATCGGCTTCGGAGGGCATAGCTACGCGGCGGGCCTCACGATCCGCGCCGACCAGCTCCACTCCTTCCGCGAACACCTATGCAGCGTCGCGTCGGGCCGGCTCACGGCGGACGACTACGTCCCGAAACTTTCGATCGATGGTCCCCTTCTGCTCGAGGAGTGCAATGAGGACCTGGTGCGCTTTCTCGACCGCCTCTCGCCGTTCGGGATCGGAAACACCGAACCGCTCTTCATCGCCGAGAACATCCAGGTCGCGGGCTCTCCCACGGTCGTGAGCCGGAATCATCTCAAGCTCAGCGTCCGCCAGAACGGCCGCGAGCTCGAGTGCATCGGATTCGGGATGGGTCATCTCGCGGGCCCGATCCAGACCGAGCCTGGAAGGATCTGCATCGCATTCGTTCCCACCATCAACGTCTGGCAGAACCGCGCCCGGTTTCAGCTCAAGCTGCGCGACGTTCAGATCCGCTGACCATGGACACGGTCCCCACCGACATACTGGGACCGCTCCTTCAAACCCTCGAGCGGTCGAAGATCCAGGTCGGGCGCGACCGACTGCGGCGAGCGTACGACTTCGCCGCGGAGGCGCACGGCTCTCAGCTCCGCCTGACCGGCGAGCCGTACGTGACCCACTGCGTGGCGGTCGCGCTGGTCCTCGCCGATCTCCTGGGACCGCGCGCCGACGAGACGATCCTCGTCTCCGCGCTCCTCCACGACGTCGTGGAGGACACCGACGTCGATCTCGCCAGAGTCGAGGCGGCGTTCGGCCCCGAGGTCGCGTTGCTCGTCGACGGCGTCACGAAGATCGGCGGGCTCCACTTCGACCGCCCCGAATGGGAGCAGGCCGAGAATTTCCGGAAAATGCTTCTCTCGATGGCGAAGGATCTCCGGGTGATCCTGATCAAGCTCGCCGATCGACTCCACAACATGCGCACCCTCCATTCCCTGGACCCCGTCCGCGCCACGCGGATCGCGCGGGAGACCCGCGAGATCTACGCCCCGCTGGCGCACCGGCTCGGAATCGCGCGGATCAAGTGGGAGATGGAGGATCTCTGCCTCAAGTATCTGGATCCCGACGCCTACAACGATCTGCGCCAGAGGGTGCAGCTGAAACGCGAGGAGCGGGAACGGATGATCGAGGAGGTCATGGGCCCCTTGGTGGAGCGGCTGCCCGAGCTCGGAATCAAAGCCGAAGTGATCGGCCGGCCGAAGCACCTCGATTCGATCTATCGGAAGATGGAGGCGCAGAATCGGAAGTTCGAGGAGATCTTCGATCTGCTCGGAATCCGAGTGATCACTCCCGATAAGGTCGATTGCTACCGCGTGCTCGGCCTGATCCACGATCTCTACACGCCGGTCCACGAGCGCTTCAAGGACTACATCGCCACGCCGAAGAGCAACATGTACCAATCGCTTCACACCACGGTGGTGGTGCCGGGCGGGAGCATGGTCGAGTTTCAGATCCGGACCTCCGAGATGCACCAGACCGCCGAGCTGGGGGTTGCCGCGCACTACCGGTACAAGGAAGGCGGGGGCGGGCCGGACCACGAGCTTCTGGCCAAGCTCCAACCGGTGCTGCGCAATGTGGAGTGGCATTCCACGACGAACGATCCCGAGGAGTTCATGGATTTCCTCAAGACTTCGCTCTACCAGGACGAGGTCTTTGTCTTCACGCCTCGCGGGGACCTGAGGAGGCTGCCACGGGGAGCGACGCCGCTCGATTTCGCGTACCTGGTTCACACCGAGGTGGGGCATCGCTGCGTCGGCTCCAAAGTGAACGGACGCATCGTCCCGCTGCGCTACGAGCTTCGGAGCGGAGACACGGTGCAGATCATCACGTCCCCGCTCGGCAAGCCGAATCGCGATTGGCTCAAGCTCGTCAAGAGCCCGAACGCGCGGAGCAAGATCCGCCACTGGCTCAAGACATCGGAACAGGCGGATTCGGTCGCGCTGGGCAAGGAGATGCTCGAGCGTGAGCTGCGCCGGCGCAGGCTGAGCCCTCCCGCGGAGACGCCGCTCGAGCGGCTCGCCCAGACGCTCGGCTACCCCGACGTGGACCAGCTCATGGGGGCTCTTGGGCGCGGCAGCGTCTCGATCTCCCAGGTCATTCAGCGCTGGTTCCCGCAGGGAGTGGGCCCGGTGCAGCGGATCAAGGAAGCCTCCCTGGACACGATTCGCGCGATCACGCGGCGGCCGGGTCGAGGCGTTCGGATCCAAGGCGTCGACAACCTCATGATCAATTACGCCAAATGCTGCCAGCCGGTGCCCGGGGATCCGGTCGTCGGCATCGTGACGCGGGGCCGCGGCGTGACGGTCCACCGTACCGATTGCCCCAACACCTTCGACGACCGTGTCGTGCCGGAGCGGAGGCTTCTGGTCGAGTGGGACGCCGCCCCGGAAGATTCCTTCGTGGTGAAGCTTTCGATCTTCGGAGTCGACCGGAAGAGTCTCCTGGCGGACATCGCGAAGGCGATCTCGACGACGAACACGAACATCCGTACCGCGGGGATCAAAGCCCGCGATCGGAATGCCCAGGGGGCGTTCGTCGTCGAGGTACGCGATCTGAGCCATCTCCGCAGCGTCATGCGGGCGGTGGAACGCGTCGAAGGGGTGGAGGGCGTGGAGCGCGAGGAAATCTTCGGGAAGCCTCCGCGGGGGGGCGAGGCGGACGCCGCCTCGTGAGGGCGCTGCTTCAACGCGTGACCCGCGCGGCGGTGCGCGTCGAGGGAATCGAAATCGCGCGCATCGGCCGGGGGCTTCTGATCCTCCTCGGCGTTTCCGCGCGGGACATTCCGGGGAGCGAAGGGAAGCTTGCGGCGCGCTGCGCCGAGCTTCGCATTTTCGAGGACAGCCAAGGCAAGATGAATCGGTCGGTCCGCGAAATCGGAGGGGCGGCCCTCGTGGTGCCGCAGTTCACCCTCTACGCGGATACCTCCCGCGGGCGGCGCCCGAGCTTCGACGCCGCGGCCCCTCCGGAATCCGCGGAACGCGCGTTCTCATCCTTTTGCCTCGCGCTCGCGGCGCGCGAGATTCCGACAGAGCGCGGCCGGTTCGGCGCGTCGATGGAAGTGGAGCTTGTCAATCAGGGCCCGGCGACGTTTCTGCTCGAGATCGCGCCCTCCGAAACGTAATGCGAACCAATCTGCTCAATCCCTTCGGTCCGAGGATCGTCCTCGCGTCGCGTTCCGCGCGGCGGCGCGAGCTTCTCACGATGGTCGGCGCCCAGTTCGACTGCTTCCCCGTGGCGGTCGACGAGTCGCCGCTCCCGAAGGAGCGCGCCGAGGCCCACGTGCTGAGACTCGCCGAGGCAAAGGCCCGGGCGGCGCTCGAAGCGGGGGCCGGACGGCTCGACCCCGCGTCCACGGTCCTCCTCGGCGCCGATACGGTCGTGACGATCGATCGCGACATCTTGGGGAAGCCCAGGGCATCCGATGAGGCGGCGCGCATGCTCGCCCGGCTCTCGGGGCGCGTGCACGAGGTCTGGACGGGGCTCTCGCTCGTCCACCCTGTGGACGGGCGAGCCGTGACGCAGGCGGTGCGCAGCATCGTCAAGTTTTCGCATCTGGACGACGCCGAGATCGAGCGCTACATCGCAACCGGGGAGCCGCTCGACAAGGCGGGCGCCTACGCCGTGCAGGGGCGCGGCGCGCTCTATGTCGAAGCGATCGAGGGTTCCTACTCGAACGTGGTCGGGCTTCCGCTCTCGCACCTGAAGCACGCGCTCAAGCTTCTCTTCCTGGCCCCGGAGCGGGAACGCGCCTGATGGAGCCCTTCCGGCTCGACGGCGAACGGTTGTGGATCCTGGACCAGACCCTGCTCCCGCGGGAGGAGCGTTGGATCGAGATCGCGGACGCTCGCGGGATGGTGGATGCGATCACCCGCCTTCGCGTGCGCGGGGCGCCCGCCATCGGCATTGCGGGCGCTTTGGGACTTTGGCTCGAAGCCCGCCGGATCGTGCGCGATGAGGGCGGCCGCGCACAGGCGGGACCGGGTTCGGTCGGCTTGCTCGCGCGGACGGGGATCGAGACGCTTCGCTCCGCCGCGCGGTCGATCCGCGTCGCCCGTCCCACCGCGGCGAACCTTGGCTGGGCGGTGGATCGCGTGCTCCGCGTCGCCGAAGAGGCGGCCTCCCCGCGCTCCGATGCCGGGGTGTCGGCGGAGATCGTGGATGCGGAAACGTGGACCCGGGCGATCCTCGCCGAAGCCCTCGCGATCTGGGAGGAGGATCGCGCCGCCTCGCGCGCGATGGCCCGCTGGGGCGCCTCCCTTTTCCGAAGCGAGACGCGCTTTCTGACACACTGCCATACGGGAGGGCTCGCGACCGGGGGCGGCGGGACGGCGCTCGGTGTTCTGCTCGAGCTCCACCGCAGCGGCCGCCTCATCTCGGTCTGGGCGACCGAGACGCGCCCGGTCCTGCAAGGCGCCCGGCTCACGGCGTGGGAGCTCCAGCGGGAAGGCGTCGCGGTCACGGTCGTCGCGGATGGAGCGGCGGCCTCGCTGCTCGCCCGGGCCTCGATCGAGGCGGTCGTTGTCGGCGCCGACCGGATTGCGCGAAACGGGGACGTGGCCAACAAAGTCGGCACGTACCCGCTCGCCCTCGCGGCGCGCGAAGCGCGCATTCCGTTCGTCGTGGTCGCCCCAAGCTCCACGTGCGATCCAGAGTGCCGTTCCGGCGCGGGGATCCCCATCGAAGAGCGGGACCCCTCTGAAGTCCTTGCGTACCAGGGCATTCCGACCGCCCCTTCGGGTGTTGGAGCATCCAATCCGGCCTTTGACGTGACCCCCGCGCGCCTGGTGACCGCCATCGTCACGGAGCGGGGAGTCCACCGGGCCCCGCGTTTCCTGCTGGCCGGCGTTGACAAGGGTTCCAAGTACCGGTAATCTTCACCGTTTGCGTCATCCGTATACGAGGAGGTTGGATTCATGGGCACGCATTCGGTACGTGCTTCGGAGATCGCGCAGGACTGGTTTGTCGCCGACGCCGAGGGGCAAATCCTGGGCAGGCTGGCGAGCGAGATCGCGAGCGTGCTCAAGGGGAAGCGCAAGCCTACCTACTCCACGCACCTGGACGTCGGGGATCACGTGGTCGTGGTCAACGCGGAGAAGGTGCGCGTGACCGGGCGCAAGCGGGACGAGAAGATTTATTTCAGGCACTCGCTCTATCCGGGCGGCCACAAGCTGACCCGTTTCCGCGACGTGCAAGGCGACAAGCCGGAGGAGATCATCCGGCTCGCGGTGAAAGGGATGCTCCCGAAGAACAAGCTGGGGCGCGCCATGATCAAGAAGCTCAAGATCTATGCGGGACCGGAGCATCCCCATGCGGCGCAGGCGCCGCGGCCGCTCCCCGGCACCGGTTCCAAGGCCCAGGGAGGTTCAGGTAACGCTGATGAGTGAATTCAGGGGAACGGGACGCAGAAAGACATCGATCGCCAGGATCCGGCTGACCCAGGGTACGGGAAAGCGCATCGTGAATGGACGGGATCTCGATCAGTACTTCTCACGCCTCGCGCTGAGTCGGATCGCGTTGCAACCGCTCGTCGCGAGCAACGCCGCCGACAAGTTCGATCTCATCGCCAGCGTCCGGGGCGGCGGTCTGTCCGGGCAAGCCGGAGCGATCTGCCTCGGCGCGGCGCGGGCGTTGCTCCGAATCGATCCATCCCTTCGGGGACTGCTGGGCAAAGAAGGACTCCTCACCCGCGACGCTCGCATGAAAGAGCGGAAGAAATACGGGCAGGCCGCGGCCCGCAAGCGGTTCCAGTTCTCGAAGCGGTAACGACGGCAGGTCAGGTTCCGGCGAGCCGCGCTTCGGCGCGGCCGCCATTACTCACGCTCCGGACCGAGGGGCCGGTCTCCCCATGGGGTGGCCTCGCGGGTGGAAGGAGCGGCGGATCAAGACCGGAGGTTTCACTTGGCTGAAATCGGAATGAAGGAGCTTCTCGAGGCGGGTGTCCATTTCGGGCATCAGACCCGGCGATGGAACCCCAAGATGAAGAAATTCATCTTCATCGAGCGCAATGGCATCTACATCATCGACCTCCAAAAAACGCTCAAGGCGCTCACCGACGCTCGCGACATGTTGGAGGGGATATCGCGTCGCGGCGGTGCGGTGCTCTTCGTCGGCACGAAGAAGCAGGCCAAAGACGCGATCCAGGACGAAGCCCAGCGCTGCGGCATGCCCTACGTGAACGAGCGCTGGCTCGGCGGAATGCTGACGAACTTCAAGACGATCAAGTCGAACATCCGCCGCTTCAAAGATATCGAGAAGATGGCCGCCGACGGCACTCTCGAGAAGCTCTCCAAGAAGGAACAGTCTCAGATCGAGAAAGAGCGTACCCGTCTCGCCAAGATCTTCACCGGCATCAAGGAAATGTCCCAGCTGCCCGCCGCGACCTTCGTGATCGATACCAAGAAGGAGCGGATCGCCGTCGCGGAAACAAACCGCCTGGGCATTCCCGTGATCGGGGTCGTCGACACGAACTGCGACCCGGATGTCGTGGATTATCCGCTGCCCGGGAACGACGACGCCATTCGCTCGATACGGCTCTTCGCCCGTTTCGTGAGCGATACGATCCTGAGCGCCCGCCAGGAGGCTCGCGAGGGAGCCGACGTCGTGACGCCGGAGCACGAGGCGGACACGCCGACACAACCCGACGTCGTCGCGAGCGCTTGATCCCACTCGGCCTGCCGGACCAAAACCCGATCGAACGCTAGGAAGGAGTCCTCGATGACGATCACGGCCTCGCTCGTGAAGGATCTGCGCGAGCGGACGGGCGCGGGCATGATGGAATGCAAGAAGGCTCTCGCCGAAACCAACGGAGACATCGAGAAGGCGATCGACGTCCTGCGCAAACAGGGTCTTTCGCGGGCCTCCGAGAAGTCGGGCCGAGCCGCCAAGCAGGGACTCGTCTATGCCTACATCCACCCCGGGGACCAGCTCGGTGTGCTCCTCGAACTCGATTGCGAAACGGACTTCGTGGCGCGTACGGACGACTTCCGCGAGCTGGCGAAGAATCTCGCGATGCAGGTCGCGGCAACCGGAGCACGCGCCGTGGACCGGGAGAGTGTCGACCCCTCGCTGATCGAGCGGGAGCGCGCCATCCTGCTCGAGCAAGCCCGGACAACCGGAAAGCCGCAGGCGATCCTGGCCAAGATCGTCGAGGGGAAGATCGAGAAGTATTACGAAGAGATCTGCCTCTTGGAACAGCCGTATATCCGCGATCCGGACAGCAAGGTGAAGGATCTCGTGGGTCAGGCGATCTCGAAGCTCGGGGAAAACATCGTCGTGCGCCGCTTCGCCAAGTTCCGCATCGGAGAAAACTGACGCCGTGGCGCCCTCCCGCCGCCGCGTGCTTCTCAAGTTGAGCGGTGAGGTTCTCGCCGGCGACGCCGGTCATGGGATCGATGCGGCGGTGCTCGGGCGCCTGGCGGGGGAGATCCGCGAGGGCGTCGCCGGCGGCGTCGAGCTCGGACTGGTGATCGGCGGCGGAAACATCATCCGGGGGACCGCGGCCGCATCGGACGGCGTCGACCGGGCGGCCGCTGATTCGATGGGCATGCTCGCGACGGTGATCAACGCCCTCGCACTCCAAGATTCCCTCGAGCGCCAGGGGCTCGTCACGCGCGTGCTGAGCGCCATCGAGATGCGGACCCTGGCCGAACCCTACATTCGCCGCCGCGCGGTCCGTCATCTCGAGAAGGGACGAGTCGTTCTTCTCGCCGCAGGCACGGGACATCCCTATTTCACCACCGACACCGCGGCCGTCCTTCGCGCCGTGGAGATCGGCGCCGACGTTCTCCTCAAGGGGACGAAAGTGGACGGGGTGTTTTCCGAGGACCCGATGCACAACCCCGCCGCGGTCCGATATGATTCGCTGAGCTACCCCGAGGTGATCGACCGGAGGCTCAAAGTGATGGACATGACCGCCTTCACCATGGGCATGGACAACCGGCTTCCGATCGTCGTGTTCAACGTCACGGTGCCGGGAAATCTGGTGCGCGCGCTTCGCGGCGAGCCGGTGGGGACCCGGGTACTCGTGGAGGTCTAGGATGGACCAGAAGCTCATCAGGAACTCCGAAGAGCGCATGAAGAAAGCCGTCGAGACGATCCGGCACGAAGTCGCCACGATCCGGACGAACAAGGCCACGACCGCGCTCCTCGACGGGATCAAGGTCGAGTACTACGGCAGCCCGGTTCCGCTGCAGCAGGTGGCGAGCGTGAGCGTGCCGGAGCCGCGCATGATCGTGATCCAGCCCTGGGAGCGGACGGTGCTGCCGGAGATCGTGAAGGCGATCCAGCGCTCCGACCTGGGTTTGAACCCCGCGGACGACGGTTCGGTGGTGCGCCTCGTGCTTCCGCCGCTCACGGAAGAGCGTCGGAAGGATCTGGTGAAGGTCTTGGGGAAAATCATCGAGGACGGCCGGGTCCGCGTCCGGACCATCCGGCGCGAGTCGAATGAGGAACTGAAAAAGCTGGAAAGGGAGCATAAAATTTCGGAAGATGATTCCAAGAAGGCTCAGGCCGAGGTCCAGAAGCTGACGGATCGCTATATCTCGTCGCTGGATGAGCTGTTCGGGAAGAAGCAGGCCGAAGTCATGGAGGTCTAAACCCTGGATCCTCGCCGCGCCGGGCTCGACCGGTTACCGGACGCCGCGGGAAGCTGTTCCATCGAGATCGGGCTCAAGGGCCGGACGTCCGCGGGCCCATTTTCTTTGCCGTGTACCTGGCAGCGATGAATCCTTCGAAAGCAGCACCGACGCTCGAGCAGGTGCTGAAGCGTCCCACGCCCGCGCACATCGCCATCATCATGGACGGAAACGGGCGCTGGGCGGAGCGCCGCGGGTTGCCTCGCTTGATGGGGCACCGCGCGGGCCGGCGCGCCGTGCGGGAGGTGGTCGAAGGCTCCGTCGAGCTGGGGATCAAGGTGCTCACGCTCTACACCTTCTCGCTCGAAAACTGGGACCGAGGCGCGCGGGAGGTGAGTGGGCTCATGCGCATCTTGGAGCAGGTGCTTCGGGAGGAGCGCGAGGAGCTCAAGCGGAATAACGTCCAGCTCCGCACGATCGGCCGTGTGGATCTCCTCCCGGAACGGAGCCGCAAGATCCTGGAGTCCACGCGGAGCTACCTCGCCGGCAATGACGGCCTCGTCCTCGTGCTGGCGATTTCCTACGGGGGGCGTGCGGAAATCGTCGACGCGGTGCGACGCATCCTCCAACAAGACCGGGAGCAGCGGATCGCGGCCGAGGAGATCGACGAGGATTTCTTCGCGCGGAAGCTCGACACGGACGGGCTGCCCGATCCGGACCTCCTCATCCGAACGAGCGGCGAGCTGCGCGTCTCCAACTTTCTGCTCTGGCAGCTCGCATACGCGGAATTCTGGGTCACGGACGTCCTGTGGCCCGACTTCCGCCGGAAGCATCTCTACCAGGCGGTATATGACTTCCAACGAAGAAGCCGTCGCTTTGGCCGAACGCGCTGAGCCTCGCGAGGACGCGCCGAGCGTAACGCCGGCGAAGGATCCTTCGTTGCTCCTTCGGGTGGCGAGCGCGATCGTCTTTCTGCCGCTCCTTGTCTTGATGGCCCGCATCGGAGGGTTCGTCTATCTCGGGTTTACGCTGCTCATGATCGGCCTCGCCCTGCGCGAGTTTTACCAGATGATGGCGTCCAAGGGGCTCGCGCCTCATTGGAAGTCGGGATTCGCGGCCTCCTTTCTGTTCCCGATCGGAATCTACGCGCGGCTTCGCTCCCACCGGACCGAGGAGTGGCACCTGGCCGGGCTCTTCACGGTGCTGCTCGTCGCGATGCTCCTCGCGGAGCTCCGCCGCGGCGCGAGCAAGCAGACCCTCGTGAACGCCTCCTCGACGGTCCTCGGCGTCCTCTACATCGGCTGGCTCGGATCCCACGTGTGCGCATTGCGGGAGTTGTCCTGGTCCCTCGGCCTGCCCTATTCGCTCGGGATGTCCTTTGCGCTTCTGCCTTTTTTCCTGGCGTGGACCTGCGACAGCGCGGCGTACGCGGTGGGGCGCGTATGGGGGCGGCACAGGCTCGCTCCCGGGGTGAGTCCGGGAAAGTCGGTGGAAGGGGCGGTGGGCGGCCTCCTCGCGGCGATCGCGGCGGGGGCCGTCGCCCGCCTGTGGTTCGCGCCGTACCTTTCATGGCCATCGGCGCTCGCGCTGGGTGGGCTCGTCGGCATTTTCGCGCAGCTCGGCGATCTGGTGGAGTCGCTCCTGAAACGGGACGCGGAGGCGAAGGAGTCTTCGAGCTTGATTCCGGGGCACGGCGGTGTGCTCGATCGCTTCGATAGCCTGCTCTTTGCGGCGCCGCTCGTTTACTATTTCCTCGTGTGGGAGGTTCTCGGACGATGATCCGGGTCGCCCTCTTGGGGGCCACGGGCTCGATCGGATCCGCGGCGCTCGATCTCGCCGGAGCGTACCGGGATCGGATCCGGCTCGTCTCTCTGGCGGCGCGCTCGAACGACGCGGCGCTCCTCCGCGCCGCGGACGCGTTCGGGGTTCGCCGGATCGCTCTCGTGGATACCGCCGCCGCGCGCCGCGCGCGCGACAGGTGGAAGGGCGGGGAGGTGCTCGAGGGGGAGTCTGCGCTCTCGGCGCTCGCCGAGGACGAGGACGCCGACGTCGTCATCAACGCCGTCGTCGGGAGCATCGGGCTCAAGCCCACCGTCTCCGCGCTCTCGCGCGGCAAGCGCGTGGCGCTCGCCAACAAGGAGTCGGTGGTCCTCGCGGGGGAGCTCTTGACCGCCGTCGCGCAGCGATCAGGCGGGATGATGCTGCCCGTCGATTCCGAGCACAGCGGCGTCTTCCAGTGTCTGGCGGGGCGTCCGGTGTCGGACGTGCGGCGCGTCACGCTCACGGCTTCCGGCGGCCCCTTTCTGCGGCGAGATCCGCGCACGATCTCGGCTTCGACGCCGGAGGAGGTGCTCCGGCACCCGACCTGGTCGATGGGCGAACGAATCACCGTCGACTGCGCCACCTTGATCAACAAGGGGTTCGAGGTGATCGAGGCGCGCTGGCTCTTCGGAATCCCGCCGGAGCGATTGGACGTCGTCATCCATCCCCAATCGATCGTGCACGCCCTGGTGGAGTTTGTCGACGGATCGATCGTGGCCCAGCTCTCGGTTCCGGACATGCGCGTTCCGCTCCTCTACGCGTTGAGCTATCCCGAGCGATGGACCTCGGACCTTCCGCGCCTCGGTGTCGCGGATTTGGCGACGCTCACCTTCGAAACGCCCGATCCGGTCCGTTGTCCGGGGCTCACGCTCGCGGGGCGCGCTTTGAGGGCGGGCGGGACCGCTCCGGCGGTCCTCAACGCGGCCGACGAGGAGGCCGTCCGGCTTTTCCTCGACCGGAAGATCCGCTTCGGCGATCTGATGCCTCTCGTCGAGGAGGTGCTGAGCGCTCATGCTCCGGAAGGGCCGCTCACCCTCGAGTCGATCCTCGAAGCGGATGCCTGGGCGCGTGGGCGGCTTCACGAGGCGGCCGCGCCTATGACGCGCGGATGACGTCCGCGCCTCGCCCGCGCGCGCGCGACGGACGGTCGCCGGCCGCGCTTCCCAGCCGGGACGCGCTCCTCGTCATCGTGGACCGTCTCCGCCGCCGGAAGGTGGCGGTGATCGGGGATCTCGTGCTGGATGAGTACTGGGTTGGACGCTCGTCGCGAATCTCCCGTGAAGCGCCGGTGCTGATCCTCGAACACGAGGAAGAGCGGCGGGTGCCGGGGGGCGCCGCGAACGCGGCCATGAACGTGCGGGCGCTCGGCGGCGCGCCGCTGGTGGTGGGGAGGCTCGGCGGAGACACGGCCGGCACGGCGCTCGCACGGGCCCTCCGCGCGAGCGGGCTTGAGACCCGCTGGTTTCACCGCGACCCGGGCGGGGGCACGATCGTCAAGACGCGGATTCTCGCCGGCTCGAGCCACGCCGCGCGCCAGCAAATCGTGCGGCTCGATCGGGGGCACACCGAGCCTCTATCGCGCGAGGCCGAACGGCGGCTCATCCGGGCGGCGCGGGAGGCGGTCCGTCGCGCGGACGCGGTCCTCCTTTCCGACTACGGCTACGGGGTTCTCAGTCCGGGACTGAGACGGGCGGCGATCGGCGAGGCGAAGCGGGCGAAGATTCCCGTCGTCGTCGATTCCCGCTACGATCTCCGTTCCTACCGGGGGGCCACGTTGCTCACTCCCAACGAGCACGAGGTCCAGGAAGCGATGCGCCTGCCGTCCCTCCGTGCTCCGGTCTTGAAGCGAGCCGGTGAAGCGCTGATGCGAAACGGCGGCGCGAGGGCCGTCTGGATCACGCGGGGAAGCGACGGGATGCTCCTCTTCGAGCGCGGCAGCCGCCCGATCGGGATTTCGATCGTGGGATCGTCGGATGTCGCGGATGTGACCGGAGCGGGGGACGCGGTCTCGGCCACGGCCGCCCTCGCGCTCGCGGCGGGGGCCTCGCAGCTCGAGGCGGCGTTGCTCGCGACCTACGCGGCTTCGGTGGTCGTGATGAAGCGCGGAACCGCCACGGTGGGTCGGCTGGAGCTCGTGGACGCGATTCGCGCTCACGCCGCGCCGAAGGTGACCGGATGAGCGCCCGGCCGGCCAAGGTCGTGGCGCTCGCGTCGATGGAACGACGCCTGCAGAGCTCACCCTCGGAGCGCGAGGGGCTGGTCCTCGCGAATGGAATCTTCGATCTGTTCCACGTGGGCCACGTGCGCTATCTCGCGGGCGCGAGGGAATCGGGTTCCGCGCTTCTGGTCGCCCTGAACTCCGACGCCTCCGCCCGAAGGCTCAAGGGATCCGGCCGTCCACTCATGCCGCTCGAGGAGCGCATGGAGCTGGTGGCGGCGCTCGGGTGTGTGGATTGGGTTACCTCCTTCGAGGAAGACTCGGTGGAGAACGTGCTCCGCCGGCTCCGTCCCACGATCCACGCCAAAGGGACCGACTACACGGTTGAAAGCGTCCCGGAACGGGCCATCGCGCAGTCGCTCGGCATCCGGACGGTCATCGTGGGGGATCCCAAAGGACACGCGACGAGCGATCTCATCCATCGGATCGGCCTCTTGAGGGCGGCGGGTTCGGAGGGCGCCCGGGGTGGATGAGCGCGGCGACAGGCGCCTCGCGGTTCCTCCGCCCCGGCGCGTGCTCGTCACCCGGTTGCGCAGGATCGGGGATGCGATCCTGGTCCTCCCGGTGATCGAGGCGCTCCGCGAAGCATTTCCAGCGTGTTCGATCGATTTTCTCGCCGAGGCGGGGCCGGCACAGGCCGCCGCCCATCATCCGGCGATCGACCGCGTGCTCGTGCTGGACCGCACGCTGGGATTCCTCCTCCCCGCCCCGCCCCGGCTTCTCTGGAATCTTCGCGGTCGCCGCTACGACTGGGTCATCGATCTCTACGGGAACCCGAGAAGCGCGCTCCTCGCTGCTTGGACCGGCGCGCCGGTCCGTGTGGGGCCCGCCCGCAGCGCGCGCCGGCGGTTCTACACACACCCCGTTCCGCCCACGGCGGGACCGGTTTCCGCGATCGCGCATCATCTCCGCTCGCTCGAGGCGCTCGGGATCCGCCCGGCGGTCCACCCGCCGCGGATCGCCCTCACCCAGGTCGAGCGCGAGCAGGGACGCCTCCGGCTCGAGTCGGCGCTCCCGGGCGGCGGGCCGCGCGTCGGAATCCATCCCGGCAATCGATGGCCGGCGAAGCGATGGCCCGAGGAGCGATTCGCCGCGCTCGTGCGCGGGCTTCCCCGCCTCGGGGTGCGGGCGGTCGTGCTGGCGGGGCCCGGGGAAGAAGCCCTCGCGCGCAGAATCGCGGCGGGGACGGGGGGCGCGCGGGACGCTCCCGTGATCGGCGGCCTCCCGCTCCGCGCCCACTGGGGTGTCATCGCCGCGCTGGATGCGCTCGTCACGGTCGATGGAAGTCCGATCCACGCGGGGCCCGCGCTCAGAACCCCCACCGTAGGCATCCTCGGTCCGACCGAGCCCGAGATATGGTTTCCCTACCGGGCAAGCGATGGCCACCAATTGCTCTCACGTGAGATCTGGTGCCGCCCCTGCCACCGCCACGAATGCGCGCGCATGGACTGCCTCGACTGGATCGGCGTCGGCGACGCGCTCCAGGCTGTGGCGCGCGCGCTGGCGCATGGAGGAGGCGCGCGTGCGACCGCGTGAGGAGCGGGCGAGGGCCGTCGTCGATCTTGCGCGCGTGCGCCGCGTCCTCGTGGTGCGCCATCGGGCGGCCGGTGATCTCCTCCTGACCACGCCCGCCCTTCGCGCGCTGCGCGCCGGCCTGCCCTCCGCTTCCATCGACGTGCTCACCGCTCGGGAAACGGGGGCGCTCTTGCGGGGGAGCCCGGATGTGGACCGCGTGCTCGAAATCGATCGACGCTCCCTCGCCTCCCAGGCTTCCCGCTACGTGGACCTGATTCGCGGCCGGTACGATCTCGTCCTCGACATGGTCTCCAACCCGAGGAGCGCCTTCATGACCGCGCTCACGCGCGCGCCGGTTCGGGTGGGCTACGATCTCGCCGGCCGGCGTTACGCCTATACGATTCGAATTCCGCGGGAGCCGCTCGGCCCCGGGGGTCCGCAGGTCCGCTACGCGCCGGAAGCCTCGCTCGATCTCGTTCGCGCGATCGGGATCGCCCCGCGCGGGCTCGAGCTCACGCTCGCCGTGCCGACGGAGGCCCACCGGACCATCGACGAGTGGCTGCGCCGCTCGGGGTTGGGTGCGCGGGCTCTCGTCGCCTGCCTTCCTTCCGGCACGTGGCCGACGAAGACCTGGCTTCCGGAGCGGTTCGCGGAGGTCATGGACCGGCTCCACGGCGACGCCGACATCCTCTGGATGTGGGGCCCCGGGGAGGAGCCCTTGGCGCGGGAGTGCCGCGGGCGAATGCGAAACCCGTCCACGGTCGCGCCCGCGACCGGATGGCAGGAGCTGGCCGCGCTGATCGCGCGTTGCGCCCTCCTCGTCAGCAATGACTCCGGCCCCAAGCATCTCGCGGTTGCGCTCGGCGTCCCGACGGTGACCGTCTTCGGGCCGACGCATCCCGGGGCGTGGCAACCCCCGGCGGGACCGCACGCCGCGATCGAGGCCGCGGCCCTCGAGTGCCTCCACTGCAACCAGACCGTCTGCCCCTTGCCGGGAGACAGGTACATGCGTTGCATGAAGGACGTGACGGCCGCGATGGTGATCGAGGCGTGCCGCGCGAGGCTCCGAGACCGGGTCGGGAGCGTCGCATGAGCGGTGGCGGCGGGGGCGCCCGCGAGCCGTTGAGCGTGCTCGTGACGACCAGGAACGAAGAGCGCGCGATCCGAGCGTGTCTCGAGTCGGTTCGCTGGGCCGAGGAAGTCGTGGTTGTGGATTCGGGGAGCACCGACGGGACGCTGCCGATCGCGCACTCGATCGCGGACCGCGTGCTGGATCATGCCTACGAGAGCCCGGCCGCGCAGAAGAATTGGGCCCTGCCGCAGCTCACCCACCGATGGACGTTGATTCTGGACGCCGACGAGCGCGTGCCGCCGCCGCTCCGACGGGAGATCGAGTCGGTCCTCGCCGACGCCGCGCGCAAGGAAGGCTACTGGATCTACCGCGAGAATTACTTCTACCGGAGGCCGATCCGGTCCGCCGGGTGGCAGCGCGACAAAGTGCTTCGCCTGTTCGATCGAACGAAGGGAGCCTACCGACCGGTCCCGGTCCACGAGGAGATCCAGCTTCGCGGAAGGGAGGGCGTGCTTCACGAAAGGCTCCTCCACGAGCCCTACCGCGATCTCGACCACTACTTCGAGAAATGGGATCGCTACTCGCGGTGGTCCGCCGAGGACCTGCGCCGCCGTGGGATCCCGGCCTCGGGGGGCCGTCTCCTCCTTCGCCCGTGGCTGCGATTCCTGCGCATGTACGCGCTGGAGGGGGGATTCCGGGAGGGACGGCGCGGCGTCGTGCTCTGCTGGCTGGCCGCGTTTTCCGTTTTCGCGAAGTACGCGCGGCGCTGGGAACACGAGATCCGGGACGAGGGGCGATGAGGGTCGCCTTCTTCGGCGCCTACGACCCCTCCTACGCGCGCACCCGCGTCCTCCGCGAAGGGCTTGAGAGCCGCGGCGCCGAAGTTCTTTCGGTCCACGCGCCCAGGGATTCGCCGGGCGGCATTCGGGAGATACGCCTCGTGGTTTCCTGGCTTCGCGGGGCGCGCGAGCTCGACGCGATCCTTGTTCCATCCTTCGGGCATCGAGACGTTCTTCTCGCGCGGCTCCTGGGCCGTGTCGTGGACTCCCCCGTCCTCTTCGACCCTCTCGTTTCGCGCTGGGACACGCAGGTCGGCGACCTGGGCAGGCTCAAGGAGGGAACCGTGAGCGCGCATCGGGTCCGTGCGAGCGATCGCGTGTCGCTCTCCCTCGCGGACATGGTGCTGTGCGACACGTGGGAGCACGGGGATTTCTATGCCAGCGAGTTCGGGGTCACGCGGAGCAAGCTCTGCCGGGTTCCGGTCGGAGCCGATCGCTTCGCCTTCGAGCTGGGAGAAAGGCGCGCCGCCGGCCCGAGAAGCGGTCCGCTCGACGTCGTGTATCTGGGAGGATATCTGCCGCTCCACGGGCTCCCGGCGGTCATCGACGCGGCCACCGAGCTGGAGGCGCGCCACGGGACCGGGTTCGCGAGCTTCACCCTGATCGGCGGCGGCATGCTGATGCCTCGGATCGAGCGCGACATCGCGGCGCGCGGCCTCCGGAGCGTGCGGCTTCTCCCGCGGATGCCGTACGACGAGGCGCTGACGCGACTCGCGCGAGCCGACGTCGGCCTCGGCATCTTCGGCACGAGCGCCAAGGCGGCTCGCGTCGTGCCGCACAAGGTGTTCCAGTCGATGGCGCTCGGCCTGCCCACGATCACGCGTCGCTCCGCGGCGATCGCCGAGTTTTTCCGCGATGGGGAGCACCTGTGGCTCGTGCCTGCCGGGGACGGCGCGGCGCTGGCGGACGCGATCGAGTCGCTCGCCGGGGATCCGGCGCGCCGTGAGACCATGGGGGCGGCGGGCCGCGCCGCCGCCCGCGCGCAGGCCTCGCCGAATCGGATCGGCGATATCCTCGTCGAGGCGATCCAACGCTCGCGCGAAGCCACCGCGCCGGGCGCGCGCCGGTGATCCGGATTCTCCATGTAGACTCGGAACGGCCCTGGAGGGGAGGGCAGCAGCAGGTGCTCCTCCTCATGGGGCGGCAGCGCGCGCGCGGCGACGATCCTCGTCTCGTTGCACCCCGTGGAAGCGCGCTCGCCGAGCGCGCCTCGAACGAGGGGTTCGCGGTGCACCGCTTGGGCATGCGCGGTGCGTGGGATCTCCCCACGGTGTTTGCTCTCGCGAAGCTGATGCGGGACACCCGGCCGGACGTCGTGCATTGGCACGCGGCGCGGGCCCATGCGGTCGGCGCCATGGCGGCCCTGGTCGCCCCCGGGCCGGCACGGGTTCTTTCGCGCCGGGTTCAATTCCCCGTGCGTCGCTCCTTCGGCAGCAGGCTTCTCTACGCGCTTCCCGTGGAGCGCATCGCGGCGATCTCGCTGGCCGTGCGCGATTCGCTGGTCCGAAGCGGCGTCGACGCCGGGCTGATCCGAGTCGTTCCGAGCGGAATCGACCTGGCGGCCTTCTCCGGATCTTCCGATCGCGACCTGGTTCGCCGGCGCCTCGGCGCCGCGGACCAGGACGTCGTCGCCGTCAATGCGTCCGCCCTGGCGGTGGGGAAGGGCCAGAGCGATCTTCTCCAGGCGGCGGCACGCTCGGTTCGGCGCGTACCGTCCCTCAAGATTTGGATTGTGGGGGAAGGTCCGCTGGAGAGGAGGCTCCGGAACGAACAACGGGCCCTGGGTCTCGAAGGATCGGTGGCGTTCCTCGGCTTCCGGACCGACGTGCTCGAGCTGCTCCGCGCTGCGGATTTCTTCTGCCTCCCATCGCTGTCGGAAGGGCTCGGCACGTCGATCCTCGAGGCCATGGCCGCCGGCCTCCCGGTGGTCGCGACCCGCACAGGCGGCGTTCCGGAAATCGTCGAGGAAGGGCGGACCGGGATTCTCGTTCCCCCTTCGGATCCGGCGGCACTCGCCGAAGCCATGGTCGATCTGGCCTCCCGTCCCGCGCTGAGGGCCTCGATGGGGGCTTTGGGCCGGGAGCGGGCGGAGCGATTCAGCGTCGATCAAACCGCCGACATGACCTACCAGGTCTATCGCTCGGCGCTCGCCGCCCGGCGTCGATTGACCGTGTAAATTCAACCTGTTACAGTCACAAGTTCAACCTCCAAAGGGGTTCGATCCACCGGAAGGCATTCCCGACCATGCATGATTTTTGGACGATCGCTCTGTACGGAGCCCTGGTTCTCGGCGTGCTCGTGTTCGTGCACGAGCTCGGGCATTTTCTCGTGGCCAAGTGGCTGGGCGTCCAGGTGCTTTCCTTCTCGATCGGGATGGGACCCCGCCTTTTCGGTTTCCGGAGAGGAGGAACCGACTACCGTATCTCGGTGCTGCCGCTGGGCGGATTCGTGCGGATGGCCGGCGACAGCCCCGACTCCCAGGACCGCCAGGGACAGCCCTACGAGTTCCTCGAGAAGCCCTGGTGGGTGCGGGCGCTGATCACCGCCGCAGGACCCATCGCGAACCTCATCTTCGCATTTCTCATCAACGTCGCGGTCTATTGCATCGGCGTGAAGACCCCCGACTTCCCTTCGGTCGTCGGACGCGTGAGTCCCCATTCGATCGTCGAGAGCATCGGCGTCCGCGAGTGGGACCGCATCGCCACGCTGGACGGCCGACCCGCGCGGACCATGCGGCAGCTCGCCGCGGCGGTGGATCGTGCCGCCCGAGCCAAAGGGCCGGGGTCCATTCCCTTGACGGTCTTGCGCCACGGGAAGGAAGTGGCCCTTCGGGTGCCGCGTCGCGATGCGGCGCGCCTGGCGGAGGAGCTGGACTGGAACACGGGGACCGTGATCGGAAGGGTATTCGTGGGCCTGCCGGCGTACCAGGCGGGGCTCCGCGAGGGAGACGAGATCGTGAGCGTGAACGGCCAACGCGTCGGGAACTGGTCGGAGCTCAGCTCGCGGATCCGGCGCAGCCCGGACACGCCCCTCGAGCTTGAGGTCCGCCGGGGCTCGAAGATGTTCCTGGTCACGGTGAAGACGACCCCCGACAGCGTGATCGGGATCTCGCTGCCGGAGACGATCACGATCGTGGAGCGTTTCGCGCTGCCGCAGGCCGCGTGGCTCGGCGTGAGACAGACGCTCTACGCGATGGGGCAGATTTATAACGGGCTCTGGAGCTTCCTGACCAATCCGATTCGCTTGAGCTCGAGCGTCGCGGGACCGATCGCGATCGCGCAGGTGGCGCGGGATCAGGCGAGAAGCGGCTGGGATCAGCTTCTCTCCTTCGCATCCTTCATCAGCGTTGCGCTGATGGCCATGAACCTGCTCCCCATTCCGATCCTGGATGGCGGCCACGTGCTTTTCGCGCTGCTCGAGGGCGTGCGCCGGAAACCTCTTTCGGTCAAGACTCAGGCCGCGTTCCAGCGCATCGGCCTCGCGGTGCTGGGAGGTCTCGTCATCTTTTCCTTCGCCAACGACCTCACCAGGGTCTCGCAGCGAAGGCGCGCCGAAGCAGAAATCAACCGCCGGCTGAACCACAACGCGCCCGCCGACACGGTTCCTTCCTCGGACGGACGCTGATTCCGCCGGATTGACGCGGCGCGATCCCACGATGCGCGGCGGGACCTACGCGAGACTCGGGCTCGCCGCGCTGCTGCTCGCCTCCTCGTTTCCGGGCAAGCCGTCTTCCGCACAGCGAGCCTCGGAGTTCGAGACGACGCTCCGGGTTCGGCACGTCGAGATCCACGGGAGCAAGGCATTCTCGGAGCGGAACCTCCGTGGGTTCTTGAGGACCCGGGGTTCCTCCTGGTTCCGGCCGTGGCGGCGTCCGCGCTACCGATCCGATTTTCTTCGCTTCGACCGGGCGACGTTGCAGTCCTACTACCGTCGCCATGGCTTCATGTTCGCCCGCGTCGACAGCGCGTTTCCCGTACCCGTTCCGGGGAGCGCGTCCACGGTGGAC
This sequence comes from Candidatus Eisenbacteria bacterium, assembly GCA_005893275.1. Classification (NCBI taxonomy): domain Bacteria; phylum Candidatus Eiseniibacteriota; species Candidatus Eiseniibacteriota bacterium. The sequence continues at coordinate 47,757 of VBOW01000027.1, forward strand.
GTCCACTTCTTCCTCATGGAGGGCCCGCTCACCCGGCTGAGCGGGGTGGAGTTGGAAGGAACGGCTCCGCTCTCCGAAGCCGAGGTGCGGCGGGTCCTGAAGCAGAAGCCGTTGAGCCCGCTCGACATCACGTTGGTCGAGACGGACCGCCAGGCCGTCGAGGATCGCTACGCGGACCTGGGATACGCCGCGGTGCAAGTGCGGGACTCGGTGGCGGCGGACAGCGTGCATGCCGTCGTGGTCTACCGGATTGAGCCCGGCCCGATCGCGCGTTTGGGACAGGTGGGCGTCGAGGGCATCAAGGATACCCGCCGCCGGGTCGTCACCCGAGAGCTGACGGTTCACACCGGCGATATCCTCTCCCGCAAGAAGCTCGCGGAGAGCCAGCAGCGCATCTACGACACGGGGCTCTACAGCGACGTGATCTTCGAGCGCGGGGATATCGATTCGGCGACCCATTTGGCGGACCTTCACCTCACGGTGCGCGAGCGCAAGATGGCGTGGGTCGACGTCGGGCTGGGCTACGGAACCCTGGACCAGGTGCGACTCACGAGCGAATGGGGACACCGGAACATCGGCCACGAGGGAATCCGCTTCGTCGTTTCCGGGAGGATGGGCTTTCGCGTCACGGCTCCCGACCCCGCGCAGACCAAGTCGAGGCTTGGAAACCGACGCGCCGATGCCGCCCTCTCCCAACCATGGACCTTCGGGACCCGGACGCAGGCGGCCGTCGGCGGATACGCCGAGCAGATCGTGCAGACCCAAACGGGCGTCCAGATCCCGCTCGCGATCCCACTGCGCGCCTATGGCGTCTCGCTTACGTTCGGCAGGGATCTCTCGCGTTTCACTCACGGCGCGCTCTCGCTGGGCCATCGACACGTCATCACGGACAGCACCAGCTTTAAGCCCGCGCCCGGGGTCGAGCAAAAGAGCTACTCGACGCGCCGAGTCGGTCTCTCTCTGGAACGCGATACGCGCAACAACCCCTTCGATCCCAAAGGGGGTCATGATCTCCTTGGGAATGCGGTCGTCGCGGGAGGGGTACTGAAAGGGAACGCCCGCTTCACGAAATTCAGCGCGGCCGCGAGCACGTATCTTCCCGCCGGCCGCGGATTGACCTTGGCCTTTCGGATCCAGGCGGGTTACGCGAGCCCCTTCGGCCACATTCCGGCTCCGGGCGACACGCTGCGCGATCTCGACCGCATTCCGCTGGAGGACCGCTTCCAGGCCGGCGGAGCCTCCTCGGTGCGCGGGTATTTCGAGAACGAGCTCGGGTACCGGATCGTGTCGGCCGACTCCTCCCGACTCGAAGGCGGAGAGGTCCTTCTGCTGGGCTCCGCGGAGGCACGATTCCCGCTATTCTGGATCGTGGGCGGGGCCGTGTTCCTGGATGCGGGAAACGTCTGGGAGCGTCCGCGAGATGTCACCCTGAGGCGGGTTTTCACCGTCTTGGGCCGTGGGGCGGGGTATTCCGACATGCGCTACTCCGTGGGGGCGGGGATCCGGATCGGGACGCCGGTCGGTCCGGTGCGATTCGATTACGGCTGGAAGCTGAGGCACGCGAAACCCGAGGAGCACGATCTGAGCTCCACCCGGGGTACGTTCCACTTCAGCCTGGGGCAGGCATTCTGAAATGTTCGGGATGATGCGGTTCAGGAAGCGTCGTGAGGAGAACGGGGTAGAGCCGCCCGCTCGAGCCCCGGGCAGGGTTCCGGGATGGCTCCTCTGGGTCCTGACGGCTCTGGCGGCAATCCTCCTTTTCGTCTCCCTGGGGGCCACGCTTCTCGCCTTTCTCTTCGCGAAGGGGGACCCCACCCTGTCGCGCCGGATCGTCACCTTTATCAGCAGCTCGGTCGGCGATTTTCGGCGGTGCCGTGCTCGAGTACCCCCGGCTCGTCGTCGTCACCCCGGACGGACCGGTTCCATGGCTTATCGCAACACGGCTCACGGCGGAATACGATACGTTCGAGTTGCTCTTCTCACGCCGCCGGACCCTGCGAGTCACGATCGACTCGCCGGTTCTCCCGCTGGTGCACGACCGCCGCGGCAATCTCGTCGTGCCTCGGTTTGGACGATCCAAGCGCAGCCCCCGGGACCAAACCGCGACGCGAATCGACATCCGGATCCGCGACGGAGCGATCTCGCTCGATCGTGGAGGGGTGCGTTTCGGCAATATCGCCGGGAATGCCGTGGCGCTCCTCGAGCCGGCCCACACGACCTTCCGGGTGGCCCGGCTTTCGGGAGTGAGCCAGATGCGGGGGCGTCCTGGGTCGATCCGGGCGGAGGGCGTGGCGGTCGTATCCCGCGGGCGGATGCGGTTCGATCCGCTGTACGTCGTGTTGGACCGCTCGCGGATCCGGTCGGCCATCGACTGGGACCTCGCGCACGCCCGCGTGGTCTCGTCGCGAACCGGGCTCAACCCGCTGGATCTGGCGGAGGTGATGCGGCTCCTCGACCTGGCCCCGGTCACGCGGGGCTCGCTCGTGGGGGAAGTCTCGTTCACGGGCGATCCCACCTCCGGGAATGCGGCGGTCCGCCTGTCGGGGACCATCGCGGGAGAGCCGGTCGACGAGCTGACCGCTCAGGCGCAGCTCGTTCCCGGCGCGGTTCGGATCGACGACGCTCTCGCCCGCGTGAGGAAGGCGGAGGTGTCGGGAAGCGCGGTGATCGAGACGCACGGTGCGCTCACGGCGGATGTGCGCCTCAAGAACGTGGATCCCGGGCTCCTTCCGTGGTGGAGGCTGCCCGCCAGCACGCCGCACGGCCTCTTGAACGGCGACGGCCGGATCCGGGCGATTCAGGCGAAGCCCTATCCCATCGCGACCGTCACTCTCGATCTCCACCAGGGAAAGCTCGGTCGGCTCGGCATCGAGCGCGGCGCGGTCACCGCGCGACTGGGGCAACATGGGGACGTGGCCATCGACTCAGCGTGGGTCGACACGCCGGGGGCGCGCCTCCTGGGATCGGGCAGGATCGCCCCGGACACGACCCTCTCCTTCTCCTTCGAGGCGGTGGCTCGGGATCTTGGCGCGATGGACTCTCTCCTGAGACCCGTCGGGATGGAAGCGGGGCAGGCGCGGGTGACCGGATCGATTCGGGGAACCCCCAGCGCCCCGGACTACCAGCTGCAGGGGGTCATCGCCTCCGGCCGTCTCAAGAACGGAATGGCATTCGATTCGCTGCGGCTCACCTCTCGAGGGCATTTGGGCCCGGCTCCCTCGGGGGTCGCGGAGCTGGAGGTCGCGCGGCTCCGGGCCGGCGACCGGCCGCTTGGCGATGTGGTTTCCACGCTCACGATCACCGACAAGATCGTCATCGAGCGCTTCCGTCAGAAATCAGGGGACACGACGCTGGCGCTGCACGGGGACGTGCGCTTCAAGGGAAGGGCCGCGATCGTGACCCTCGACTCCCTCACCCTTGCGGCGGGAGCCCGCGAGTGGAAGAGCGTCGGGACCGTGGACGCCTCCCTGGAGGGGGAAGAGCTCAAGATTTCGCACCTCACGCTCGCCACGGACCCCGGCAGGCTCGACGTCGCGGGGTCGGTCTGGTTTGAGGCGAGGCGCGTCGGCGCTCGGGCCACCCTTCAAGGCATCGACCTGAGCCGCGTCATCGGTTCGGGAGAGTCGCCGAACGCCCCGCGGGGAATCGCCGATGGAGACCTCCTCCTGGCGGGACCCCTTGACGATCCCGATATCCAGGCGAACCTCCGCGTCACCAGACCCCGCTTCGGGGGAGTGAGCGGGGATTCTCTCTCGATGAGCTTGACCTACGCGCCGGGCGCCGTTTCCGTGTCGGAGATGCGGTGGGTCGCTGGCCGTGGGCTGGCGTCTCTTGCCGGCACCGTGAGGCCGCGGCTCAAGTTTCAGGATTGGATGGGCGCCCTGAGCCGTGGAGACCACACGTGGACCTCCCGGGTGGAGCTTGCCCTCGCAGGAACGACGGAATCGCTCGATCTCGCCGCCTTTGCTCCCATCGATACGAGCTGGAGCTCGCTTCGAGGCATCGCGTCGGCGAAGGCACGCGTGTCGGGAACCGCCGCCGAGCCGATTCTCCAGCTTGAGGCCCGCGGCTCGGCGCTCGCGCTCCACGGAGTGGAGGCGGACTCGGCAGAGTTCTCCGGAAGCTATGCCGGTCGCAGGCTTACCCTCTCGCGCCTCGATTTCATGCGCGCTGGCGCCACATCCCACCTCGAGGGCTCCATCCCGATCGATCTGGCACTCTACGGAGGGCGCCGGTGGCTCCGCGATGAGCCGATGGCCCTCAAGCTTCGCATGGCGAACGCCGACTTCGGCGTCGCCACGCTTTTCGTCCCGGAGCTCGCGGCGAGCGCCGGAAAGCTCAACGTGACGGCCGATATCCGGGGGACGCCCTCCCGGCCCGTCGTCACGGGATCGCTCAAGCTCGTGGAAGGAGTGTTACGGATCGCCGGACGCGACGAGGTGCTGGAGGGGCTCGAGGTGGAGGCGACCTTCGATGAGCACCGGGTCAACGTGACCCGGATCAACGCGCGCGAGGGACGGCGGGGCCGCTTGAGCGGCTCCGGCTTCTGGCAGACGGCGGAAGGGCGGCATTGGGGGAATTACGAGTTTCGTCTCCACGCGACCGAGTTCACCGTTACGGACCGGGAGACCTACCTGTTTCGCTTCAGCGGCGACTTTCGCGCCCAGGATGCGACCAATCCGGAGGGCATGGAGGTCCCGCGCATCACGAGCGTGGCCCCGGCGACCTTGTCCCGGGGCGAGTTGACCCTGGATCTGAGCCGGCCCCGCGAGGAGCCGAACACGCCAACGCCACTCCTTTATGACATCGTGATCGACGTTCCGCGCAATCTTTGGTACCGAAACCTGGACACGGAAGTGGAGCTCATGAACGGGCAGCTCACGCTCCGGAACGAAGGAGTTCGCGACCTGGTCCTTGGAACGCTCGAGGTCAAGGGGAAGTATTACATCTACTCGAACGAGTTTCGCATCGTGAGCGGCAGAATCAGCTTCACCACTTTGGATCGGATCGATCCGGACATATCCATCGAGGCGCAGACGACCGTGGCGGGCCCGGGCTCCGAATCCCGGGTGATTTACCAGACCCTGTCGGGTCGGGCGAGCCAGCTCAAGGTGCATCTGCACGACGACGACCCGCGGCACAGCGAGAGCTACCTCTGGAAGGTCCTCACGATCGGGCAGTTCTCCTCGGCCGGAACGGAGGTGAGCACCGCCGAAGGGGTTGCGCCGGTCGCGGGCCCGGACGCCACGCTTCCGGTCCGGAATTACCTCTTCCGCAACGCCGAACGATGGCTGGCAGAGGTGGGTTTCATCGACACGATCGACCTCAAGTCGGGAACGGCGACGGGTCCCAATACCTCCGGCAACCCCATCGGCCTGCTCGGTGTCGGAAAGTACGTGACCCCGGAGCTCTATGTTAAGTATTCTCGCAACTTCTCCAGCACCGCCGAGCAGATCCAAAGTCTGAGCGCCGAGTACCGCGTGACGCGGCACCTTCTCCTTCGAGGGGAGCAGATCCGCGGAAAGCCGCTCAGCCCGGCGGCGGGCGGGACGGGCCAGACCGTCGCCCCCCCGCAGCAGTACAATCTCGACCTCAAGGTAAGATTAGAGTACTAGGAGAGTCGTGGACCTCAATTCCGTGCAGCGTCAAGCGGTAGAGCATCCCGGCGGCCCCCTCTTGATCCTCGCGGGCGCCGGAAGCGGAAAGACCCGCGTCTTGACCGGGCGCATCGCCCATCTCGTGCGCGATCGGGGAATTCCGCAGGGCTCGATCCTCGCGTTCACGTTCACCAACAAGGCCGCGCGCGAGATGAAGGCGCGTGCCCAGTCGCTCCTGGGGCGCGAGGATCTGGGCGTCTGGCTCGGCACGTTTCACGGGACCTGCGTGCGCATCTTGCGCCGTCACGCCGAGCTGCTCGGGTACCCCAAGAATTTCGTGATCTACGACACGGACGACCAGCGCGCCCTATTGCGGGAGCTGCTTCATGGGCCGGGTCCGGAGGACCGGACCCTGAGCCCCGCGGCCGCGGGCTCGCGGATCTCCCGGCTCAAGAACGAGGGTCTGGGGCCGGAGGAGTTCCAGAAGACCGCGTTCACGACGGTCGACCGAAGGCTCGCGCTCCTATACGGCGGGTATCAAAAGGCGCTCCGGGACCGCGGAGCGATGGACTTCGACGACCTGATCGGGCATACGGTGCGGCTGTTCGAGCTCGACGAGGAGATCCACCGCGCCTACGCGACGCGCTTCCTCCATGTGCTGGTGGACGAGTATCAGGACACGAACGCGATCCAATTCCGGCTGATCGAGAGTTTGTCCCGGAGTCATCGGAACCTGAGCGTGGTGGGGGACGACGACCAGTCCATCTACGGCTGGCGCGGCGCGGACGTGGGGAACATCCTGTCCTTCGAGAAGTCGTTCCCGGAGGCGACGGTGCTCCGACTCACCCAGAACTATCGGTCCACCCAGACGATCCTTCGCGCCGCGAACGGCGTGGTCCGGCACAACTCCGCCCGCAAGGAGAAGGAGCTCTGGACCGAGAACGCTCCGGGGGAGCGCCTCCGCGTGCACGCCGCCGAGGACGAGGATTCGGAAGGGGAGCGAGTCGTGTCCCTCCTCCTGGAGGCGCGCGGCGAGCTCTCGCTCAAGAACAGCGACTTCGTCGTGCTCTACCGCACGAACGCCCAGTCGCGCGCCGTGGAGAACGCGCTCCGCCGGTCGGGAATTCCCTATCAGCTCACGGGCGGGATCTCCTTCTACGAGCGGCGCGAGGTCAAGGACATCATCGCCTACGTGCGCGCGCTCGTGCAGCCGCGCGACTCGGTCTCGTGGTTCCGGATCCTGAACGTGCCGCCTCGGGGGATCGGGCGAACCACGCTGGACCGCCTTCGGAGCTTCGCCGAAGAGCGCGGCCTCGCGATCCCCGACGCGCTCGGGCACCCGGATCTCGGTCAAGCGGTCGGGTCCCCGGCCGCCCGGAGGCTGGCCGAGGTGGCCCGGCTCTTCGCGGCGCTCAGGCCGATGCGGACGCTCTCCCCTCCGGCGTGCCTCGCGGGGCTGATCGCGGAGATCCGATACCGAGAATACCTCCTCGAGGAAAACCCGGTGGAGGCCCGCGAACGGATCGAGAACGTCGATGAGCTGATCGCAGGCGCGGAGACCTACCTGAGGCGCGCGGAGGACCCGACCATCGATGGCTTCCTCGCCGAGGTGGCGCTCCTGACGGACGTGGATCTCTGGAACGACGAGGAGGACACGGTGAATCTCATGACCATCCACTCCGCGAAGGGGCTCGAGTTCCCGGTCGTCTTCGTGGTGGGGCTCGAGGAGGGGCTTCTCCCGCATGCCTCGTCGATCGACGACCCCGCGCAGCTCGAGGAGGAGAGGCGGCTCTTCTACGTGGCGCTCACGCGTGCGCGGCTCCGAGTCGATCTGCTCCACGCCTCCTACAGGCGGGCGTGGAACGCGGCCGGGGGAGGCGGGTCGCGGTTCCTTCACGAGATTCCGCAAGACTGTCTCGAGTGGGTGGACGTCGAGCGCCGGCTGGCCGCGAGCGCCGCGCCGCGGAAGTTTCGGAAGAGCGCCGGGCGCTCCGAGGGGACGGAGGACGGCCGAAGCAGTCCGATCGGAGTCCGCGTGACCCATCCCCAGTTCGGAGAGGGCATCGTCGTGGGGTGCGAAGGACGCGGCGAGCGCGCGAAGCTCACGGTGGAATTCCGGCGGGCGGGAACGAAGAAGATCCTCGCCGCGTTCGCGGAGCTGAGCCATGCCGATTGATGCGAAAGTCGTCCACGACGTGGCGGCCCTGTCGAGGCTCGAACTCGACCCCTCGGAGGAAGCCCGGCTGGTCCAGGAGCTGGCCTCGATTCTCTCCTACGTGGAGCAGCTCCAGGCGCTGGACGTGGACGGCATCGAGCCGACCAGTCAGGTCGGGGCCGGGTCGAAGAGCCGGCTCCGCGAAGATCGCGTGACGCCGTGCGACGTTCGTGACGAGGCGCTCGCCCAGGCGCCCGACCGGGACGGCGACTATTTCCGCGTTCCACAAGTCGTATGAGCAAGGCCGAGGTTCTCGAATCCGCCGAAGCGATCGGCCGCGCCGTCTTGAGCGGAGACCGAAGCGCGGCGGAAGTGGCGCGCACGTTCCTCGATCGAATGGACGGGACCGCGGACCGGCTGCACACGTACCTTCACAGGGATCGGGAGCGCACGCTCGCCATGGCGCGCGCGGTCGACTCACGGATCGCGTCGGGAGAGAGGCTTACGCCGCTCGCGGGCGTCCCGGTTGCATTGAAAGATAACCTCTGCACTCGCGGGGTTCCGACGACCTGCGGCTCGAAGATTCTCGAGGGATATCTTCCCCCCTACGACGCCCACGTCGTGGAGCGGCTGCGGGAAGCGGGGGCTGTCTTCACGGGTAAAACCAATTGCGACGAATTTGCGATGGGGTCTTCCACCGAGAATTCCGCCTTTTTCCCGACCCGAAACCCCTGGGACCTGGAGCGGGTGCCCGGCGGCTCGAGCGGCGGCTCCGCCGCCGCCGTTGCCGCGGGGGAGGCGGCCCTCGCGCTCGGTTCCGACACCGGAGGATCGGTGCGCCAACCCGCCGCATTCTGCGGGGTGTTCGGGTTGAAGCCGACCTATGGGGCGGTCTCGCGATACGGGCTCGTCGCCTTCGCTTCCTCGCTCGATCAGATCGGACCGATCGCGAGAACCGCGCGCGACACAGCGCTCCTCTACAACGCGATCTGCGGGCGCGATGAGCGGGACATGACGAGCCGCGCGGAGGCCGCGCCGGTTCCGCTCGAGGAGCTCGAGCGCGGGGTCTCCGGGCTCAGGCTCGGGATCCCCCGCGATCTGATCGGGGAAGGGGTGGATCCCGAGATCCTCGGCTCCCTCGATCGGGTAGCGAAGACGCTCGCCGGGAAAGGGGCCGAGGTTCTCGACGTCCGCTTGCCACACGCGCGCTATTCGATCGCGACCTATTACCTCATCGCCCCGGCCGAAGCTTCGAGCAACCTCGCCCGCTACGACGGGGTGCGGTACGGCTTCCGCGCCAAGAGCGCCGACCTCCGGTCGATGTACGCCGCCACTCGAGGGCGTGGTTTCGGCCGCGAGGTGAGGCGCCGGATCCTCCTCGGCACGTACGCGCTCTCGGCTGGATACTACGACGCCTATTATCTCCGCGCGATGAAGGTGCGGACCCTGATTCGGAGGGATTTCGACGAGGCGTTCACTCGCGCGGACGCGATTCTGCTCCCCACGACGCCGACCCCTCCGTTCAAGATCGGCGAGAAGGTGGACGACCCCCTCGCGATGTATCTGAACGATATCTTCTCGATTCCCGCGTCTCTGGCCGGCGTGCCCGCAGTGTCCTTTCCGGCGGGTTCCACGCGGGCCAAGCTGCCGATCGGTCTTCAGCTCGTGGGGCGCCCCTTCGAGGAGGCGACGCTGCTCCGCATCGCGCGTGCGTGGGAGTCCGAGAACGTGGACGCGGCCCGGGTGCCCCCGTTCCTGGGCGGGCGCGGGCGATGAACGCGCTCGTTCCCGCGACGCAGGCGGAGCGATGAGCGCAACGAGGCCGGAGACGGAGTCGAGCGCGGTGGCGAAAGCCCCCCACGACGACTACGAGACGGTCGTGGGCCTCGAAGTCCACGCGCAACTCAAGACGCGGTCGAAGATATTCTGCGGGTGCAGCACTACGTTCGGAGCACGACCCAATACCCAGGTCTGTCCGGTGTGCCTCGGACTTCCGGGGGTGCTTCCCGTGTTGAACGAGCGGGCGGTCCGTTTCGCGGTCATGACCGGTCTCGCGGTCGGCGCCACGATCGCGGAACGGAGCGTCTTCGCCAGAAAGAACTACTTCTATCCGGATCTCCCCAAGGGCTACCAGATCTCCCAGTACGATCGGCCGCTCTGCATCGGCGGCGGTATCGAGATCCGCTCCGGGAGCGGCTGGAAGAGGATCGGGCTTGTGAGGATCCATCTTGAAGAGGACGCTGGAAAATCGCTTCATCCGGAGGGTCGCGAGGGTGTGACGACCACACGCGTCGATCTCAATCGCTCCGGCGTGCCGCTCATCGAGATCGTCTCGGAGCCGGAGATCCGAAGTGGCGCGGAGGCCTATGATTATCTGATCCGACTCAAGCAGATTCTCGAATACCTGGACGTCTGCGACGGGAACATGGAGGAGGGGAGCCTTCGCTGCGACGCGAACGTTTCGGTCCGGCCCAGGGGCCAGGCCGCGTTCGGCACCAAAGCGGAGATCAAGAACATGAACTCGTTCCGGAACGTCGAGCGCGCCATCGCCTTCGAGACCGAGCGGCAGATCCGAATTCTCGAGTCGGGCGGCCGCGTGGTGCAGGAGACCCTTCTCTGGAACGCGGACAAGGGAATCGCCGAGACGATGCGGAGCAAGGAGGAGGCCCACGATTACCGGTATTTTCCCGAGCCCGATCTCCTTCCGCTCGACCTCGATCCAGCCTGGATCGAGTCGGTCCGGTCGGAGCTGCCCGAGCTCCCGCGCCAGGTTCGCGACCGTCTCACGCGCGAGCTCGGCATCCCCGAATACGACGCCGAGGTCCTGACCGAGACCCGCGCGCTCGCGACGTACTATGTAGAAGTCGCCCGGCGCTCGGGGAACCCCAAGCTCGCCTCGAACTGGATCATGACCGAGGTGAACGGGGTCCGGAATAAGGAGGGCCAGACGATCGAGGAATTCCCGATCCGGCCCGACCGGTTGGGGGATCTCATCAAGATGGTCGCTACCGGGCGAATCTCCGGCAAGATCGGAAAACAGGTCCTCGAGATGATGCTGACCCGGGCGGAGGGCCCCGAGGAGCTCGTGCAGGCTCACGGGCTTCTCCCCATCGACGATGAGGCCTCGCTCCGCGCCCTCGCCCGGGAGGTGATTGCGGCAAACCCGGGGCCGGCCGCCGAGGTGCGGGCGGGCAAGGAGCGGACGTTCGCGTTTCTCGTGGGTCAGGCGATGAAGCAGTCGCGAGGCCGCGCGCATCCCGAGAAGGTCCAGGAAGCGCTCCGGAAGGAGCTGGGGGTAGCGTGACCGGGCACCCCAAGGTGCTCGTGGTCGGGAGTGGGGGACGGGAACACGCGCTGGTGGGCGCGCTCCACGATTCGCCGGAACACCCCGCCGTTTTCGCCGCGCCCGGGAACCCAGGGATGGAAGCCGAAGCCACGTGCGTCCCGATCCGCGCCACGGATCTGGCGGCGCTCACCGCGTGGGCCGGGCGGGAGAAGCCGGACCTTGTGGTGATCGGGCCCGATTCGGCGGTCGCCATGGGGCTGGCCGACGCTCTCGCAAAGATTTCGGTTCCGGCCCTCGGACCCGTCCGCGCCGCGGGTCGGCTGGAATCGAGCAAGAGTTTCGCAAAACAACTCATGCAAGAGTTGAATCTTCCGACCGCTCCCTACCGGGTGGCGCACAGCGCCGCGGAGGCGAAGCGTATCCTCGCGGGCGCGACCTACCCGATCGTGCTCAAGGCGGACGGTCTCGCGGCCGGCAAGGGGGTCGTGGTCGCGGAGCGCGAGCGGGAGGCGCTCGAGACCGTCGGCGCGTGGATGGAGCGCGGAGGCCTCGGGGAATCGGGAAGAATTCTCGTCATCGAGGATTTTCTTCGCGGCGAGGAGGCGTCGCTCCTGGTCCTCACCGACGGGAAGCAATGGATGCTGTTCCCGCCGGCGCGCGATCACAAACGCGCCTACGACGGGGACACCGGGCCGAACACCGGCGGGATGGGCGCGTGCGCCCCGGCGCGGGCGCCGAGCGCGGAGGAGGCGGTCGCAATCGCTCGCCGGATCGTGGACCCTCTTCTCGCCGCGCTTCGCGGTCGAAGGATTGAATACCGCGGGATTCTCTACTTCGGTCTCATGCTGACCTCGTCGGGTCCGATGGTGCTGGAGATCAACGCGCGTTTCGGTGATCCCGAGGCTCAGGCCGTCCTGCCGCTCCTCGAGGAGGATCCGCTGCCCTTGTTCCTTTCGGCCGCCGGTGGCTCGCTTCCTCCGGACCGTCACGGATCGTTCGTCCGCCACGCGGGAGCGGCCGTTTGTGTGGTGTTGGCGGCCCCGGGCTACCCGGGGGAGCCCCGCACGGGCCAAGTGATCGAGGGGCTGAACCACGCTCGCCCCCACGGGATCCGGTTCTACTGCGCGGGCGTCGAGCGCCGCGCCGGGCGTCTCGTGACGGGCGGCGGACGCGTCCTCGGCGTCACCGCGCGCGCCGAAACGCTGGAGCGAGCGCGCGAGGCGGCCTACGAGGCCGTTTCCTGGATTCGCTTCGACGGGATGCAGTACCGGCGAGATATCGCGGCCGCACTCCAATCAGGGAGACCCATTCCATGAGCGAGAAACCTCGCGTCTTGATCCTATTCGGGAGCGATTCCGACCGCGCGGTGATGGAGGAGGCGGCGCGCGTCCTCGAGAGCTTCGGGGTCGCGTCCCGCATGGAAACGGCGTCGGCCCATCGGAGCCCCGACCGCGTGCGCGATCTCGTCCGGGAGGCGCCCGCGCAGGGAGTCCAGCTCTTCATCGCCGGCGCGGGCATGGCGAACCACCTCGCCGGCGCGGTCGCCGCGCACACGACGCTTCCCGTGATCGGCGTGCCTCTCGAGGGCTCCGCGCTCTCCGGAGCGGACTCGCTCTTCTCCACGGTCCAGATGCCGGCGGGCGTGCCGGTCGCCACGGTGGCGATCGGACCCGCGGGCGCGAAAAACGCGGCGGTGCTGGCGGTTCAAATCCTGGCGCTGTCGGACCGAGGTCTCGCGCTCAAGCTCGAGGACTTGAAGCTGAGGCTGGCCCGCGGCGAGCGGCTCTAGCAGCCGGGAAACGAAGGCGCGGGACTGCCGATGGAGCACATCGTTCTCGCCCCGGGTGAGGCGTGGCGGGACGCCTCGGGGCGCGCCGCCCTAGTCTTGCGCCGGGGCGGAATCGCGCTCCTGCCGGCGGAAGGGGTGTACGGCCTGCATGCTCTGGCCGATCATGGGGCCGCGGTCGCGCGGCTCCAGGCCCTGAAGCCCCGCGACCCCGGGAAGCGCTTCATCGGATTGATCGCCGATCCGGGCGAGATCGACCGCTGGGCCGCGCCGAGCCCGCGGGCTTCTGCGCTCGCGCGGGAGCACTGGCCCGGCGCGCTCACGCTCGTCCTCCGCGCGGCGCCGTCGATTCCCGAATCGCTGCGCGCGCCGGAGGGAACGGTCGCCCTCCGGTGCCCCGGCAACGCATTCCTCCGCGCCGTGGTCCAAGCCGCGGGTGGAATCGTGCTCTCCACGTCGGCCAACGAACCGGGCCAGGATCCCGCGATCCGCGCGGAGGGCGCGCTCCTGGACGGGGTCGATCTTGTCGTGGATCAAGGGGAGCTCTCCGGGATTCCTTCGACCGTCGTCTCGGTCGAAGGGGATCGTGTGCTCGTGCTCCGTAGCGGAGCCGTCCGGCTACCCGGCTCGCGACGGGAGTAGTTTGACGAACCGGCGATTCAGGTGTATCCTATTGTGTAACTTTGTTTTCTCGCGCGGACGGATTCTGTCCGTTCGTACCGATTCGGAAGGTCGCGGCGCCGATCGCGGTTTCCACCCCTCAGAGGGGAACTCGTCACGACCCTCCTCGCAGGCTTGCCGTTCGGGCCCCGAGGGAGGAATGCCTTTTTCCCGAGCCCGCCCGCTCTCCGAGCGGCCCGAGGCGGCTTCGCCCGCAATCTTTTCGCCTGGTATTTTGGCTGGGCCCTGATCCTAGCGCCATCCGCCGCCACCGCCGCGACCTTCTACGTCGATAACGCAAATCCCGCTTGCTCCAATACTGGCCCCGGGACCCCGACAGCACCCTATTGCACCATCTCGGCCGCCATCGCGGCACACAAGGGACCCGGAACCACGATATACGTCCGTCCCGGCCTCTATCCGGAGCAGATAACCGTTCCGGCATCGGGGGACTCAGCGAGTCCGTTCGTCATCCAGGCATTGGGTGCGCCGGTAACGGTGGACGGGTCGGATGATTTCTCGGCGACTGCCGAGTGGACGCTCTACTCAGGGGATGTTTGGCTCGCCTCGAGTGTGACGTGGAGCCCGCTTCAGGTTTTTGCCGACGGAGCCAGACTCACCCCCTCCTCGGCCTCGCCGAGCGCGCTCCCTCTACGGACGTTCCACTATGTCTCGGGCACGGGGCTCTATGTTAACGCGGGCGGCGGCAATCCGGGATCGCACCAGTCGCGGGTGGGTCGGCGGGCATATGGCTTCCGCCTCTCGGGCCGCTCGTGGGTCACGATCAGCGGATTCACGGTGACCCGAACCGAAGACCGGGCGATCTACCTGAGCAGCAGCTCCAACCACTGCGTCGTCTCAAGCAACTCGGTGAATCTCGCCCGCCACTACGGGATTGGGATCTCGGCGTCCACGGGCGTGCTGGTGACATCCAACGTGATCTTCGACAACCAGGACCACGGAATCTCGCTGTCGTCCACGAGCGACGGGTGCACGTTGCAGGACAACGAGTCGTTCCGGAACGCGGATCCCTCGACGCGTAGGGCGAACGGCATCTCCTTGAGCGGCTCCAGCGGCAACCTCGTCCAAAGGAATCGCCTGCACGACAACCAGGATACGGGGCTCCAGTTCGGCAGCTCCTCCAATAACAACATTTCAATCGGGAACATCTCCTGGAACAACGGCGATCACGGCTTTCACCATCTCAGTACTTGCACCGGGACCGTGCATCGACACGAGGTAGCCTATGGGAATTTCAACGATGGGTTTGCCGTGGAGGGCGGCTGCACTGGTACGAGCGTATTCAACTGCATCGCGGTAAGTAATGGGCTCACGCAGGGCGGGCTCGATCTCTGGGTGGATAGCGGCTCCGCGCCGGGGTTTGTGTCGGACTACAACCTCTTTTGGAACTCGACTTCGGCGGCTCCTGTCAAGTACATCTCGACCACTTATCCCTCTGTCGCCGCCTACAGCGCCGCCACCGCGCAGGACGCGCAGTCACTCCAAAGCGACCCGCGGTTTGTAAATCCCGGGGCGGGAGACTTCCACCTGAACTCGAATTCCCCGGCGATCGATAATGCTAACTCCTCGGTCAGCAACTGGCCGGCCATGGACGCGGAGGGACGGCCGCGGGTGGACGATCCCTCCACCCCCAACGCCGGAATCGGTCCCGTCTCCTACGCCGACCGAGGCGCGCTCGAGTTCACGCTGAACGGTGTGCCCCCGGTGGCCCGCCTGACGGTCACGCCGGCGTCGGGCTCCGCCCCCCTGGCTGTTACCGCAGATGCCTCGACGTCCACGGATGACGACGGGACGATCGCGTCCTATCGATTCGATTTCGGAGACGGCACGTTTGTCGGCCCACAGACAGCGTCGAGCGCAGCTCACACATACGCGGCCGGTAACTGGACCTGCGGTCTCACCGTGACGGACAGCCAGGGGAACACGAACTTCACGAGCGCCGCGGTGGCGGTGAGCGGATCATCGAATTTGCCCCCGCAAGGGATCATCAACACTCCGGTCGGCAATGTGACCGTTGTGTCCGGATCATCCGTTTCGTTCACGGGAACGGCCTCAGATCCGGACAATACGACTCCGTTCACCTACCTATGGGATTTTGGGGGTGGCGCCCCCAACCAGGTCGTAGAGGACCCGGGCGCGATCGTATTCAACACGCCCGGCACTTACACCGCCCGCTTTACGGTGACGGACTCCATGGGTCTCGCCGACCCTACGCCCGACTCCCGCGTCGTCACCGTGGTCGCACCGACGGTCGGAGGTGCCGAAGTCCACTGGACCATGACCGGTCAGAACTCGGTTACCTTTGAATGGGTGGGCAGCGAGGACTTCATTCGTTACGGCCCGACGACGATATACACCCAGAGCGTGACCGCCACGACGCCGAATCCTATCCCGTTCTCCTCGGCCGGGCCGTTCTGGGAAGCGAAGCTTATCGGGCTCCAAGAAAACACCCTCTACCACTACTCCATCGGCAGCGGGCCCGACCACACCTTCCACACCCCCCCTCCGGCCGGGAGCTCCGATTTCACGATCTTTGTCGAGGGCGACATCGCGGACGAGTCCAGTTATGTCAGGATGGGGACGATCCAGTCGCAGATCGCCGCGAGCCCTCCCGCGTTCGTTCTCATGGTTGGAGATCTCACGTATGGGGGCGCTCATGGACTCAGCAAAGTGGACCATCACTTCAACGACGTCATGGTGTGGTCCCAGGACGCCGCCTACATGCCGGCCTGGGGGAACGAGGAATATGATCGCCCCGCCACGGACGACCTCAGGAATTACAAAGGTCGATTTGATTTCCCCAACCCACAGACGTCACCTGGGTCTCCTTCGGTCAGTTGCTGCGGTGAGGACTGGTATTGGTTCGACTACGGGAACGTCCGATTCATCGCCTATCCTGAACCTTGGTCGGGCGCCTTGTCCGACTGGCGGCCGAAGGCGGCTGCTCTGATGGACGCCGCCCAGACTGATCCAGCGATCAGGTTCATCGTGACGTTCGGCCACAGGCCAGCCTACTCCTCTGGACATCATGAGGGGGACAGCACGCTGAAGGGGCACCTCGACGCGCTGGGGGCGACGCACAGTAAGTACGTCTTGAATTTGAATGCGCACAGCCATAACTACGAGCGGAGCTTCCCGCAGAACGGTGTCGTGCACATCACGGCCGGGACCGGGGGAAGCAACTTGGAGCAGGACGGAAGCTGCCTTTGGCTCGCTTGCACCCAGCCTTCGTGGTCCGTGTTCAGGGCGATGCACCTGGGCTCGCTAAAGCTGCACTTCACGTCCACGGGCATCGAAGGCTCGTTCCTATGCGGCCCCGCCGGCGGTGGCACAAACGACGTCGGCTGCCCTCTGGGGAGCGTCCTGGACACCTTCAGCATCGGCGGCAGCGCCCCTACGGTGACCGCACCGTCCAGCGCGAGCGTGGCGGAGGCATCGCTCCTCACGGTATCCGTCACGGCCACGGATCCCGACGGGGAGCCGATCACGTCCCTCACGGCCGATCTCACCGGTCTACCCGCGGGGAACAACGCTCAGTTCTCCTCGCCGTCGCCGCACACCTCGGGGACCTTCACCTGGACGACGGCGTATGCGGATGCCCGGACCGCTCCCTACGACGTGACGTTCACCGCGGCCAACGTGCTCTCCGGCTCCGCCACGACGGCGATCACGGTCACCGACGTGGATCGGGCTCCGGCGGTGACCGCCCCCGCGACGGCGACCGTGCAGGCGGGGAGCCTGCTCACGGTCTCTGTGACGGCCTCCGATCCGGACGGGGAGGCGATCACATCGCTCACCGCGGACCTCACGGGGTTGCCGGCGGGGAACAACGCGCAATTCTCCTCGCCGTCGCCGCACACCTCGGGGAGCTTGACCTGGGCGCCCACGGCTGGGGACGTCAACTCGACCCCGTACAACGTCACGTTCACCGCGGCGAACGCCCTCTCGGGCTCGGCCACGACCGCGATCACGGTGACCAATGCGGATCAGGCTCCGGCGGTGACCGCCCCGGCGACGGCGACCGTGCAGGCGGGGAGCCTGCTCACGGTCTCTGTGACGGC